>CAZBJD010000089.1:0-6752 GCA_964492155.1 uncultured Eubacteriales bacterium | reverse complement strand
GAAAAAGAGCTTTTCTTAGCTGAAATGAACTTAAACGAGTCAGGTCTTGACAGACTTATCAAAAAAAGCTACGAGCTTTTGGGTCTTATCAGTTACTTAACCTCAGGTGCCGATGAAACAAGAGCGTGGACAATCACAAAGGGTACAAAAGCACCTCAGGCGGCAGGAAAAATCCACACAGACTTTGAACGTGGATTTATCAGAGCAGAAGTCGTATCTTATGACGATTTGATGGCAAACGGTTCTATGACCGCCGCAAAAGAAAAGGGTCTTGTTCGTTCTGAAGGCAAAGAATATGTTGTAAAAGACGGCGACATAATTCTGTTTAGATTTAACGTATAAATAAAGAAGGGGATGTAAAATTTACATCCCCTTTTACATATAAATCAATAATCAAGAATAACCAATTGATAATTTTCAAACTTTTCAACCTTAAATGAAACCTTATTTCCATCCTGTTTAAAAGCAATATTTTCCATCTGCGGTGCTAAATACACATTTTTAATCTTCTTATCTGTTAAAATTTCAACCTCTGTATCACAAATCGGAATTAAATCTTCAATAATTTCAACATTTTCACCACGCTTAACTGCTGCAGCATACAAAAGATTAACAACAAGTCTGTTGTTTTCTTTCTGCTCCATCATTGTTACAACGCCCTGAGCAGGAAGATTAGTTTTCAAAACTTTCTTGCCGCCGAGAAGAATATCAATCAGGTGAGTTACAAGACGCTTGTGCATCAGATAGCCGTTTCTGCCATATTCCTCAAAAATATCCCAACTGATGTACGCACCATCTTTGCCAACAACAACCGCATCGCAGCTTGATTCGGGGTTGTTAGGTGTGTGGCTGTGACCCGAAAATTGGAATAAGGTTCTGTTAAAATAGGAATTCTGTCTTTCTCCCACCGATTTTCCGTCAGTTATTTTAATATTGTAGCCGCGGCATTTCATAACATAAACGCCATCAAACAAGCCCTCCATATCAAAATCAGGCTTGTAATAATCAGGATTATACTCATTTTCACCCATAAATTCTGCACCAAAATCAAAAGCAAATTCGTCTTTGTCAAGATAAAGTCCTGACTTGCCTGTTGCAAGAATTTTTCCGCCTTTTTTGATAAACGCATCAATTTTGTCTTTAATTTTTTTGTCTACTCTTATGTCGTCAGGCAAAATCAGAACATCATATTTTGAAATATCTGTTTCAACGTCAACATAATCATAAAGGTACTTGCCTTCTAAAAGCATTCTGTTACAACCTACGTCGGGAGTTATTGAAGTTGCACTTGCATTATTTTTTGAATAGTCATTAAAGTAGTTTCCAACTGCTTCCGATGACAAAACCGCTACCTGTGAAACAAAATCTGCACCAAGAAGCCATGGCTCTCTTTCCTCTGCTTCTTTATACGCAGTGCCTATTAACTTATATGTAGCCATCTGCATTTCGCCTGACGGATGGTTAAAGTCGCCGATTGAAGAACCTGCGCCGCTTGCCTGCGAAAGAGCAACCTCATAGCGAAGTGCATTAATATGCTTAAATCCGCCGTAATCGCCCCAGCTTAAATGAAATTTCCCCGTCATACCTAAAAATTCCATTCCAAGCGTTCTTGTATATGCCGCCGAAAGCGGAAAATGGTCGTATCCCCAGCCGCCTGTAGGAAGGCTTTCAAGCTCTAAATGAGAGTTAGCAAATGCAAGGTCATATCGGCCGCGTCTTATGTGACCGCCGTTATGGAAAACTGCTCCGCCGGGTACAACGCTGTCAATTGTTTCTCTTACTCTCTTTACATAATTTGCGTGAGTTTCTTCGGCAAGCATCATAATATTTTCTTCGTTATAAGGGTCAAGCCCGCGTTCTAAAAGGGTATTGATACAGTTCTGGCAGTAGCAGGGTCTTACACCCACGATATCAAGAAAAATTCCGTCCGCATCATAATTTTCAAGCACTTCTTTAATCTGGTTACACAAATAATCAAGATAAGGGGAATTAAAACAAACCCTTCTGAACATCGGTGTTGTAAAATCAAATCCTCCAAGACTTTCGTCCTTATCTCTGAGCAGCCACTCGGGATGCTTACGCTCTAACCTGTGGTCAAGCCCTGCCGAAAGGTACACAGGAGTTTTAACTCCGATTTCATGAGCTGCTTCAATCTGAGCCTTAAGCAAGTCAAATTTTAAAGTCGGGTGCATATGACCCACCTTTGTGGGATGGTATGACCAACCGTGATGACACTTTGAAAAAACTGTAATTGAATCAACGTGCCCAACCTTTAAAGCTTCCTGGAAGTTTTCTTTTGAAAACTTGCTGCCCATTTCGGGGATGTCTCCGCCTGTATGACAGTCAAGATGAACTTGTCTTCTTCTCATAAATATTCCTCCAATCCTATTGATTTAATTATATATATTCAAATTCTCAAAGTCAACAAAACCAAAATAACAAGTTAATTTTTTACAAAATTATCTTAGTATCGGACAAGTTGCAACAAAACTTTTCATTTCATATTATGTAACATAAGGAGGGCATTTAATGGATACATGCAAGAAAATTGTGATTTTGGGCGGTGACAAACGCTTTATACATCTATCAAGCTGCTTATCGGCTGAACATTTAAAATCTCCCGATTTAAGCATAATAAAAAGCTGTGATATTTTAATTCTTCCGCTTCCCTCAACATTGGGCAATACTACAATTTTAAATTGCGGGGAAAATACAGATTTGAAAGACATTTTTGCCCTGCTGAAAAAAGGTACTGCCGTTTTTGCGGGAAAAGTTCCTGAATGTGTGTATGAGCTTGCACAAGATTTTGAAATTTCCGTAACAGATTATTACACCGACGAATTTGAAGTGTTAAACGCAGTTCCAAGTGCAGAGGGTGCAATAAAAATTGCACTGGAACGTACCGATTTCACAATTTGCGGAAGTAATTGCCTTGTGTTAGGCTTCGGAAGAATAGGAAAAATTCTTTGCAAGATGCTTTCAGGGCTTGGTGCAGATGTAACTGCCGCCGCAAGACGGAGCGAAGTGCTGGCGATGATAAAATGTCTTGGTTTTAAATCTCGGGACATTTATGATTTAAGCAAGTCCCTCAGCCGTGCAGATATAATTTTCAACACCGTTCCCTCCTTGGTTTTAGACCGCAAAAATCTTTTGAATGTAAAAAAAGAAGCATTGATAATAGATCTGGCATCAAAACCCGGCGGATGTGACTTTGAAAGTGCAAAAGCACTTGAAATAGATACTGTTCACGCCCTTGGTCTGCCCGGGATAATCGCACCCAAAACCTCCTCCGAAATATTAACAGATTGTATTTGCTCTTTAATCGAAAGGAGGACAAATGGAATTTAAAAATTTAAATATCGGCTTTGCGGTAACAGGTTCATTTTGCACAATCGCAAAAGTAATCCCGCAGATTGAGCTTTTAAGCCAAAAAGCCAAAAGCGTTATTCCGATTTTTTCGCCGATAGTTTATAATACAGACACCCGCTTTACAAAAGCAGCCGAGCTTATCGCCGGGGTAGAAGCCATCACGGGAAATGAAATAATAAAAACCATTCCCGAAGCTGAACCAATCGGTCCGAAAAAAACACTTGACGCACTTATTATTGCACCGTGCACAGGCAATACTGCCTCGAAAATCGCAGGCGGGATAACCGATACATCAGTAACAATGGCGGCAAAAGCATCACTTCGCAACAAAGTGCCTGTGGTACTCGCCATTTCAACCAACGACGGACTTTCAGGCTCTGCTGCCAACATAGGCAGACTTTTAAATACAAAAGGAATATATTTTGTGCCATTCGGACAGGATGATTTTTTAAAAAAAGAAACCTCGCTTGTTTCTGATATGACTTTGATTTCCGAAACCTTAGCTTGTGCGCTTTCGGGGAAACAAATACAACCAATATTAGTATAACGCCTGCATTTGCCGGGAATAATTAAAGTGATTAACTTTACGGGAGGCAGATTATGATTACTAACAAGGTTGAGATTTGCGGAGTTAACACCTCAAAATTACCTGTTTTGACAAACAGAGAAAAAGAGGAACTTTTAATAAAAATCAAACAAGGTGACGAAGATGCCCGCAATAAATTTATTGTGGGCAATTTGCGTCTTGTTTTGAGTGTTATACAAAAATTTAACGGACGCGGTGAAAACGCCGACGATTTATTTCAGGTGGGATGCGTGGGACTTATAAAAGCCATCAGGAATTTTGACCTTTCTGTGGGAG
Organism: uncultured Eubacteriales bacterium; assembly: GCA_964492155.1. Lineage (GTDB taxonomy): Bacteria > Bacillota > Clostridia > RGIG6154 > RGIG6154 > RGIG2094. The sequence goes on along the minus strand of CAZBJD010000089.1, from coordinate 2,521 downwards.
TTAAATTTTCCACCTACGCAGTACCTATGATAATCGGCGAAATACGAAGATATTTAAGAGATTACAATTCAATCAGAGTTTCACGCTCGCTGAAAGATATTGCCTACAAAGCACTTCAGACAAAGGAGGCTATGATGCGTGAAAGCTCCTCTGAGCCGACACTGGAGCAAATTGCTCAAAAAATGGAAATAGATGTAAAGCAGGTAACCAACGCATTGGATGCCATTCAAGACCCGATTTCATTGTACGAGCCTGTTTTTTCAGACGGCACAGACACGTTATTTGTAATGGATCAGGTGAGCGACAAAAAAAGCCTGGATGAAAACTGGATTGAAGAAATCTCCCTGCGTGAGGCAATCTCAAAACTTACAGGGCGTGAAAAAACCATTATAAATTTAAGATTTTTCCAGGGCAAAACCCAAATGGAAGTTGCAGGCGAAATAGGAATATCACAGGCACAGGTGTCAAGACTTGAAAAAAATGCAATAGAGCGAATTAAAAAAGGATTTGAGTAGGGACTGTCTCAATAATTCAATTTTCCGAATAATTATCCATCTTGTAGGGGGCGATGCCTACATCGCCGCGAAAAAACGGGTGGATGCTCACATCCACCCCTGCAATTTTGATATTTATACACAAAAAATGTTTATTGAACCGACCCCGGTTAAAATATTATATCTGCCTGATACGCAGTTTTAGGCTGCCGCATTAACCCCACGGCAAGTCCTGAATGCAACTCAGATATTTTTCTTCCAGCCAAAGCACCTCTCATACGATGAAGTGCCATATAGTACCCTTTATAATTAAACTTATAAAAGCTTTCTCTGAAAAATTCAAAGCAATTGCAAGCCTCAAGCCATTTTTCCTCATCCTGCTTTTCTGCCAAAGCGTAAATATCAGGCACAAACCCGTCTGCGTCCTCCCAATTATCGCCATAAAACACCTGAGGATATTCTATGGGCATATTCCCATCTTCAAACTTGCAGTCTATCGCCAAAGACAACGCTTTTTCAACAATATAGTAGGTTGCTGCATGGTCTTTGTTCAAACTGTTTTTCCAATGGGTGATAACTGTATCAGGCTTATATTCTCTTACAACCGATGCAAGCTTTACGGCATTTTCATTTGTAGCTTCAAGCATCTTGCTTGAAATCTGCCACAAAACACATTCAGCCCCTAAAACTTTTGCCGCATTTTCTGCTTCTCTGTTTTTTTGTATTGCATATTGCTCTCGTGAAAGCTTCGGATGACCTCCGTCGCCGTTAGTCAGACTCACAAACAAACAACTGCCGCCGTTTCGCACCGTCTTAGCGGCAATCGTTCCCGCCATTATAGCTTCATCGCCCGAATGTCCGCCAATTACCATTACTCTTTCCATACCTAATCCCCCCGCTGCAATATTTAGACATATTATATCACACGTACGCCTGTCAAACTTAATATATTCTATGATTTTTTTATAATATTCAAACTCTATTGCAATTTTTATCAATTATTTTTTAAAAATAACCACCTTTTTCCTTACATAAAAAATTCCTGTTTGCACACAATAAAACTGTAATTCAAAACAAAAGGAGTTTTATATAATGAAAGCAACGGGAATTGTACGAAGAATAGATGACCTTGGAAGAGTTGTAATTCCCAAGGAAATAAGAAGAACAATGAGAATAAGAGAGGGCGACCCTTTAGAAATATTTACAGATAAAGACGGCGAAGTAATTTTCAAAAAGTATTCTCCCATAGGAGAACTTGGCAATTTTGCCGTTCAGTATGCAGACATTTTAGCAAAAATCAGCGGACATGCGGTTTGTATCACGGACAGAGATGTGGTAATTGCAGTATCCGGTGTTCCCAAAAAAGAAATTCTTGAAAGAAAAGTCTCGGGCGACGTTGAAAACTTTTTGAGAGACAGAACTGCTTATGAATTAAAGCACCCCGAGGACAGGAAATACGCCTTTGCGGAAAATATTGATAAGTATGCAATAAGTATTTTAACACCGATTATTTCTGACGGCGATGTGATAGGCAGCGTGATTTTCTTCGGGAGTGACGAGCCCACAGTTATGAGCGATATTGAGCTTAAGCTCTCTCAGTCCGCCGCATCATTTTTGGGCAAGCAGATGGAAGAATAAGCAAAACGGGCGATTAAATCGCCTGTTTTTTTAATGAATAATAAATAATTCCGGAGTGTCGGAAACCGCCATTCCCTGCATTTTCACACGCTGATTATTTAATATTCACAAAAATGCCTTCCCTGTGCAAGGCACCTCCGCGTAAGCACACACCAAACGCCTTCCCTGTGTAAGGGACCTCCGCGTAAGCCGCACACAAATGCCTTCCCTGTGCAAGGGAAGGTGTCACACGAAAGTGTGACGGAAGGGTTGTTGTAGGGGGCATTCACGAATGCCCCAACATTGCCTTCCCCCTGAGAGGAACCCTTTTTATACCCCAAAGAACTGCCCCAACATCGGCTTCCCCCCTGAGAAAAAACCTTTTTATACCCCAAAGAACTGCCCCAACA
>CAZBJD010000088.1:0-6776 GCA_964492155.1 uncultured Eubacteriales bacterium | reverse complement strand
CTTTTTATTATCTCTGTCGCCGCCGCACCCGAAAAGCACAACAACTCTGCCTTTTGCAAAACCGCGAACGGTTTTTAAAATATTTTCAACACCGTCGGGAGTATGAGCATAATCAATAATAAATGTAGCATCAAGTCCCAAATCAACAACCTGTGCTCTGCCCTTTACTCCGTGAGCGGTTTTCAAACCCTCGATAATAGTTTCATCATCTATTCCCGCAGCCTTGCACGCACCGATTGCAGAAAGTGCATTGTATACCGAAAATTCACCCGGTATCGGAAGCTCATATTCCTTACCGTCTATTTCAAAATGTACACCTTTTTCAGCAAGAACAATATTTTTTGCGAAAAGTCCGCTCTCTTTTTTTGTGCTTGCAGTTAAAATCTCACATTCAGCACCATCTAAAATTCTGTCGGCATAGCTATCGTCAATATTCACAACGCCGCATTTACACATTTTAAACAAAATAGCCTTTGCATCAGCGTAATTTTCCATTGTTTTGTGAAAATCAAGATGGTCCTGAGTCAGATTTGTAAACACGCCTATGTCAAAATCCGAGTGTGCAACTCTGTCAAGGAAAAGTGCATGGGAAGAAACCTCCATAACAACTGCATCAACCTTTTCTTCTGCCATCTGCAGGAAAAGCGCCTGAAGCTCAAATGAATCGGGCGTTGTTCTTGAAGTTTCGATGATTTTATCGCCTATCATATTCTGGTTTGTGCCGATAAGCCCAACCTTTTTCCCTGCTTTTTCAAGAATGTTCTTTATTAAATAGGTGGTTGTTGTTTTCCCGTTTGTTCCCGTAATTCCGATAAGCGTAAATCTTTCGGAAGGTGAGCCATAAAATCTTGCACACAAAAGTGCCATTACACTTCTTGTATTCTCTACAATCACCAACGGGCAGGAAACCTCGACTTCTTCTTCGGCGATTACAACTGCAGCACCGCTTTCCGACGCTTTTTTTGCATAAAGATGCCCGTCGGTTTCGTAGCCCCTGATGCAAATAAACGCACTGCCCTTATTCACCTTTCTTGAATCGCTGACAATATCTGAAATTGTAACCCGGGCATTGCCTTCATAAGGTACACCGGTCAGCAAATCCTTTAATAACATTATAAACTCCCCTTAAAAACACTATTCAACATCCAAATGTCTGAATTCCACATAAACCACACTTCCCCGTTCAACCACACTGCCCGCTTCCGGGTCCTGCTTGACGGCGGCGGTAGGTCCTGCGTCCTCAGTTATTCTTCCTGCTCCCGACAGCTTGAAGTTAAGTCCTGAACTTACAATGGTGCTGTTCGCCTGAAGCACCGTCTGACCGTTTACCGACGGCACGGTAACCATCTGCGGCTCTGACTCTGTTGTGTATACTAATACAGTTGAGCCTTTCTGCAGTCTTGTTCCTGCCTTTGGAACCTGTTTTACAACAGTATCACCATCGCCCACAACGTTGGCTTTAAAGCCCTCCGCTGACAACTTCTGCACTGCTTCGCCTTTTGTTTTTTCAACAAGGTCGGGAACGATAATATCCGCATTTTCAATTTCTTCACTTGAAAGTGTGCGTTCAACACCCAAATACTGAAGCACGTCATTCATAATATTTCCAACAACAGGTGCTGCTATTACACCGCCGAAATACTGACCGCCCTCAGGCTCGTCAAGCATAACTAAAACTGCTACCTGGGGGTCGTCTGCCGGGGCAAACGCAACCATTGATGCAATTTTTTTGCCTGCACTTCTTGGTTGCTTTTCACTTGTTCCTGTTTTTCCTGCAATTCTGTAGCCCTGAATATAAGCATTTTTACCCGAGCCTACACGTACCGCTTCTTCAAGCAAAAGACAAAGTTGGTCGCTTGTTTCTTTTGAAACCGTCTGACGCACAAATTCGCCGTCAAATTTCTGAACAACCTTTCCGCTTGAATCGGTAAGCTGCTTTACAATATGAGGCTTCATATATTTCCCGTCATTTGCAACGGCTGAAATTGCACTTATAAGCTGAATGGGAGTAACCTGAAATCCCTGTCCGAAAGAGGTGGTGGCATTTTCAACAACTCCGTAATTTGATTGGGAAAAGAAAATACCCTCTGTTTCACCCGGAAGGTCAATTCCCGTTGTGTCACGCAGTCCGAATGCTTTTGTATATTTAAAATAGTTATCTTTTCCGACTTTTTCGCCGATATCCATAAAAGCAGGGTTGCATGAATTCTGGATTGCCTTTGCCAAATCCTGAAAACCGTGACCGCCTGCTTTCCAGCATCTTATCGTTTCACCCGCAACCTTTTTTGAGCCGTTGCAGTTAAAGGTGCTGTTGAGAGTTACCGCCCCTTCTTCAAGAGCTATCGCCGAGGTTAAAATTTTAAAGGTCGAGCCTGGCTCATATGAGTCAACAACCGCCTTGTTTCTCCACATTTTATTTCTTGCAGCCGCAAGGGAATCCTTATACTCCTGACTGTTTGGGTCAAGGCTTTCCAGATATTCCACATCAGCTTCATTGGTTACGGTAAAAGGAGCGTTAAGGTCATAATCAGGCTTTGTTGCCATAGCAAGTATTCCGCCTGTTTTTATATCCATTACAATTGCCGCAGCTCCGTTTTTAACATCGTTATCTTTAATTGCCGTCTCTAAATTTCTCTCGGTAAAGTGCTGAACAACTTCATCAATTGTAAGCACAACATTAAGTCCGTCTTCAGAATTGTAATATTTTTCATATTCATAAGGCATATCGCGTCCGATGGCATTCGTTGCAGAAACCACTCTGCCCGACGTACCCTTCAAATAGCTGTCATACATAAGCTCAATGCCTGCCAGCCCCTGATTATCGGTACCTACAAATCCGATAACATGGGAAGCAAAATTTGAGTAAGGATAATATCTTTTAGAGTCCTCGTCAAGACTTATTCCTTTAAGCTTGCCGTCTGCCATAAGTTTTTTGATTTCTTCTGCCTGAGCAGACTCAATTTTTCTTTTTATATATTCATAGCTGCTGTTTTTGGTGAGCTTTTTATAAATATCCTGATAATCTTCTTCCAATATATCTGCTAAAAGTCTTGCTGTTTCTTCAGGATTTCCGTCTGCCTTTACCACACTGGGATTTGCAGTAACCGTTTCAACAGAAGCAGAAACCGCAAGGGGTTTCATATTGCGGTCGTAAATTGTTCCTCTTTTTGAAGTTATAACTCTGTCACGGGTTTGCTGCTCGATTGCCATCTGGCTGTATTCTTCGCCTTTAACAAACTGAATATAGCCAAGACGTACCATTAAAAGTGCCAATACACCAAAAACCAGATAAAGAGAAATAACTATTCTTTTGCGAACGCCTTTGCCCAATTTGCTCATAAGCGGATAAATCCTTTCATTAAAAGTTACTTGCCAAAAAAAGACATAAAAAGGGATTTACTTAATATAAATCCCTTTTACATTCTTATGTAATTGATTAGTATAAATATTCCAGACAATATGAGATAAAATTTTTAGCCGAGGTGATAAAACCGTTTGTTTCCTCTGTGGGCTTTACGGTCTTGTCCTTCATATTTAAGGTCACATTTACAACCTGATGGCTTTGAGGGATGCCCATGTCAAGCGAAGTCTGCGCCGTCTGCTCGACGCTTTTCAAATCACCGCTTCGGTCTAAATATACCATCTGCTGCTCATTTGCGGCAGTCACTTCCTGAAGCTGTTTCTCCAAAGTATTAATCTGAGAAGTCATTTCATTAATAATGGTATATCTCAGAACAATTGTAAACACCATAAGGAAAAATACGGCGGCAGCTACCCTTGTCACAAGCTTTGCGTTTGTCTTCTGCTTTTTTAACTGCTTTTTCGGCTGCTCGTATACTGCTTCGGGCTGCACACTGTATAAAGAAGCATCTTTATAAGCATAACTGTTTTGTGCCAATGGTATCTCCTCCTTTTAATTCTCTGTTTTTTCAATTACCCTGAGCTTTGCACACGAAGAACGTGAATTCTTGGTAAGCTCCTCATCTCCTGCAATAACAGGCTTTTTATTTATCAGTCTGCCCTTTGGTTTGTTTCCGCACACACAAATGGGAAAATCGGGCGGACAGGTGCATCCTTTGCAAAAATCGTTAAAGCAATTTTTAACAATTCTGTCCTCAAGCGAATGGAAAGTGATAATTGCAAGCCTTCCTCCCGGCTTTAAGCACTCAAAAAAATCTTCAACTGATTGCTTTAAAACAGCCAGCTCGCCGTTTACTTCTATTCTTACAGCCTGGAACACTCTTTTCGCAGGGTGTCCACCTTCGCGCCTTTTAGCCGCGGGAATTCCTTCCTTTATAAGCTCTGCAAGCTCGAAGGTGGTTTCAACAGGCTTTGTTTGTCTGAAATTAATTATTTTTTCTGCAATTCTCATTGCAAACTTTTCCTCACCGTAATCTTTAAAGATTTTGGCAAGCTGAAATTTATCGTATCCGTTAATAACGTCGTAAGCGGTAAACGACTGACTTTGGTCCATTCTCATATCAAGCTTGGCATTATGATTGTAGGAAAAACCTCTCTCTCCGTTGTCGAGCTGATATGATGAAACACCAAGGTCTAAAATCGCACCGTCGATTTTATCTATGTTATATTCTTTTAAAACGTCTTTTATCTGCGAGTAATTACCGTGATGATAAATCACTCTGCCTTCATATTCAGAAAGCCTTTTCTTTGCAGCTGCAAGTGCTTCGGTATCTCTGTCGATACCAATGAGCTTTGCACTCTCCGATTGTGCCAGCAGTCGGGAGGAGTGACCTCCTCCTCCTAACGTACCATCCACATATATTCCAACTTGTTTCACAGAAAGTGAATTGATGCTTTCTTCAAGTAAAACCGAAACGTGTGAAAATTCCATTATTATAACCCGTACGTTGAAAGACCTGACACCAATTCGTCAAGATTGATGTCTTCTTTAACGTTGTAATCATTCCAGTTTTCAGCACTCCATATTTCGATATATGAAGACTGACCGATTATAACAACATCTTTTTCCAGCTTTGCATAATCTTTAAGATTTGATGCAATAAGTATTCTTCCCTGCTTGTCCACTTCGCACTCATTTGAATTTGAAAAAATTGCTCTTTTATACTGTCTTGCTTTATTGTCGCTGTCGGGAAGATCCTCAATCTTTGCCTTGTATTTGTTCCACTCCTCAAAAGAATAGGCACGAAGGCACGCATCTGTTCCGATTGTTACATAAAAATGAGAACCGATATCTTCTCTGAACCTTGCAGGCATAATAAGTCTGCCCTTAGGGTCTAAGCTATGTTTGTATTCACCTATAAGCATAACACCTGCTCCTTTCATCAAAATACCGGAAAAAAGCCCCACTTTGTTACCATAACGTGACACTTTCCCCCACTTTTACTTATATAATAAACTATTTTTGTGAAAATAGCAATAGTTTTTTAATAAAAAATTAAAATTTTTTTTAATTCTTTCTACTATAATAGCAATTTTTTCCTGAATTGTGACTTTAAAACCGAAATGAACTCCAAAAAAATAACATTTTTTTTGTGAAAAAAGCCAAATTTTAAAACATAAAAATTATTGAATTTAAATATAATATATGTTATTATAAAATCAGAAAAAATAATTTCTTATTATCGTTAAGGAATGGTGCTTATGAATAAAATTGACAAGCTGATAAATGCCTTTGTTTCAGGCACTTCCGTAAATGCTTATGAACTTCTGGGGTGCCATAAATACAAAGGCGGTTTTGTATTCAGAGTTTGGGCTCCTAATGCCCAATCCGTGTCACTTGTGGGCGATTTTAACGGTTGGAACGAAAACGTTAACCATATGCTGCCCATCGGCGGCGGAATATGGGAAGGCATTATACAAAATGCAAAAATCTATGATAATTATAAATACGCAGTAACTTCAAAAGAAGGCAAAACCGTTTTAAAAGCAGACCCTTATGCCTTTCACTCTGCCACAAGACCTGAAACTGCATCCAAGATTTACGACATTTCGGACTACAAATGGACAGATGCTGAATTTATTAAAGAAAATAAAAAGAAAAACATTCTTGAAGAACCTATGAATATTTACGAGGTTCATCTCGGTTCATGGAAAACCCATACAGACGGTAATCCTTACAGCTACCGCGATTTAGCTTCCGAGCTTCCCTGTTATGCAAAAAAGATGGGCTACACCCATATTGAAATAATGCCGGTTTCGGAATATCCCTTTGACCCGTCATGGGGGTATCAGGTTACAGGTTATTATGCCCCCACCTCCCGTTACGGAACACCTGAGGATTTTGCATATTTTGTTGACTGTTGCCATAAAGAGGGCATTGGCATAATTCTTGACTGGGTAGGTGCACATTTCCCCAAAGACGAACACGGACTTATGAATTTTGACGGTACTCCCTGCTACGAGTATGCAGACCCTTTAAAAAGCGACCATCCCGACTGGGGGACAAGAATTTTTGACTACGGAAAAAGCGAGGTTAAATCATTTTTAATCTCAAACGTAATTTTCTGGCAGAATTTTTATCATATTGACGGATTTCGTTTAGATGCCGTAGCTTCAATGCTTTATCTTGACTACGGCAAAAAAGATGGTGAGTGGCGTGCCAATGCTTTTGGCGGGAATTACAATCTTGAGGCTATTGACTTTTTAAAGCAGCTTAACTCTGCTTCCTTTGAAAACAAGCCCGAGATTTTGATGATTGCGGAAGAATCCACTGCCTTTCCGATGATTACAAAGCCGCCTTTTGACGGAGGTTTGGGTTTTAACTTCAAATGGAATATGGGCTGGATGAATGATAT
>CAZBJD010000087.1:0-6789 GCA_964492155.1 uncultured Eubacteriales bacterium | reverse complement strand
TTGTTCTTGTTGAACAGTTTTCTCTGCCGACTGCATCCTCAAGCTCGGTTGCAATTACATCAAATAAAAAATCTGTCATTTTTCTTCTCCTTTAATATATTTTAATCCAAAGATGAATCATATTTAACATTCGGGAAATATTTGCAAAATTCTTTAATTTCTTTTTTGTAGTTTCCCTCCATTTCAACGAAATGGTGAATGTAAGGTCCGTCAAGCAAACGGTCTTCTACTTTCTGCAAATCATCAAATTCAACCCAGATGTATGTACCATGTGTCTGCGGTCCTTCGGTCGTATCCGCAACAATCGGCAAAATCATATAATCTCCGCTTTCCTGGTCAAGACGTGCTATTGTGTATTTACCATCTTTGCCCCTGAACCACGAACGCTGGTTTACAAGTCTTGCGGTCGAGTCTGTACCACTCTCTGCCTTCTGCGAAAGAGGGAATGGTCCGCAATGCCACAAAAGCTCTGCATTTTTATTTTCAGGATGGCGAACAGTAAACTCACCGAAAAGCGGCTTACCTTCACCAAGTGTTGCACACTTCAAAAGTACCATTGTTATAAGGCAATGTATATCACTCTCGCAGGAAACGAGATATCCCATATCGTTAAGCAAGCCGTAAACTGTACAGGGAGCAAGACCGTCAAACATAACAGGAGTTGCTGTCCAACATTCGGCGGAAATTGCATCAAGATTAAATTCCTCAAAAAGACGCTTGTACATAACCGTCATCGCTGCCATACGCTCAACATACTGTGGAGTAAGGTCATCAAGTTTATAGTTATTGCGGATATAGTCTGCAAATTCATCAACTTCTGCAGGCCTTTCATCCATAACAGACTTCATTCTCTGCTCAATAACTGCAAAATTGATGGGAATAATCTTTATGCCGAACTTTTCCATAAGCTCACCTTCGTTCCAGATAACCGAAAAGAATGGTGCAGGGCGAAGACCAACCTGACCGATACGCATACCGGTGAAGTTTTTAACCATACAGACAACTCTTATGAAGCTATCAAAGCCGTTTTTAAATTCGTCACTTTCCACGCGACAGCAAGGAAGATGAGAAAACGGGATGTGAAATCTTTGCATCTGTCTTGAAACTCCGAAAAGGCCGCACTGAGAATCGGTAGGACGCATACCGTCAACATAATACTCATCATCAAGCGGTGCCCATAAAAGTACGGGTTTACCCAGAGCTTTAGCAATATCCGCAGCTGCTTCCTCGTTACCGAAGTTGCAGTTTATTATAAATACAGCATCAACATTGCTTTCTTTAAAACGTTCTATAATTGTTTCTGCAGAAGCATCGTCATAAATCAAATCCTTGTGTCCAAGACCTTTTGAATTAACAAAGGAAACCTTATCATTTGTAAAATTTTCTTCGATATATTTTACAAATTTTTCTCCTCTTTGCTCTGCCGAATACCATGTAAGAAATGTTCCTTTCGGCCTGTCGGTTGTATTGCGACGCATGGGAACAAGTCCTATTTTTACCTTGTAATTAAGCATTTTACTTCCTCATTCCTTAAGTTGTTGAAAAACTTTTTAATTTTTAACAATCGTTCCGCCAAGGATTACCTTTTCTATGCAGTAGTCCTGATTGAATATAGCAATATCTGCATCAAATCCATTTTTAATTCTGCCTTTGTTTTTTGCTCCAAGTATTGCAGCAGGTGTTTGTGTAAGCATTTTAACTGTATCGGTAAGTGTAAGCCCATAGTGGTTTATACCTCTTTCAAGAAGCATTCCTGTTGTTGCTATACTTCCTGCGAAGGAAGAACGGTCAGGCAGTTTTGCAACTCCGTCTTCGATAATTACCCTGTTTTCAGGGATTTTTTCACCAAGCCAGCTTTCTTTAACATCAGTTCCTGCAGGACGAAGTGCGTCTGTTACAAGAGCAACTTTGTCTGTACCCTTAATTTTTACTGCCAATTTCAAAGCATCTACTGCAGCATGCTTTCCATCTGCAATAAGCTCAACAGTAACATTATCATCAAGATATGCAGCTTCAATAACACCGGCTTTCACAACCTGATTTATTTTTCTTACGCTTGGTGTTGCACTGTAAAGATGTGTAATATGTGTAAACCCATGTTTAAAAGCATCAAGGGCAATATCGCTTGTTGCATCGCTGTGTCCTACGGCAAGTGAAATTCCGTTTTCCAACATCTTTTTTGAAAAATATTCCATATTATCCAGCTCGGGTGCTGCAGTAATTCTTTTTATTACACCTTTTCCCGCTGCAAGCAGTTTTTCAGTTTCATCCTCTGTAGGTGCGTGAAGCAAATGCTCTTTATGAGCACCTTTCTGATTTTTTGAAATATATGGTCCTTCAAGATGAATTCCGTAAAAGTTCGGGCATAAATCCACTGCGTCTTTATATGTCTGAATAAGCTTTAAGATGTTTTCAAAGGTTGAGGATACCGCAGTTGGAACAAGTGTTGTTGTCCCGTTTAAAAGATGGGTTTTTGAAATTTCACAAAAAGCCTCCGGTGTACAATCCATAAAGTCATATCCGCCGCCGCCATGAAGATGAATATCTATAAACCCGGGCGAAACGTACTTATTCTGTGCATCAATTATCTGACAGCCTTCAGGGATTTCTCCTGAAAATGCTGTATCAATAATCTCGTTGCCTTTTACAAGAACATCTGTTTTAATAATTCTTTCATCAGCAATAACCTTGCCGTTTTTGATCAGTAAGTAACTCATTTTATTTATTATACACCCTTATTTCGGGAACAGGCGAGCAAAGTGCAACCTCTGCCGCATAAAGCATAGCGTCCGGGTGATTTTGGAAAAGTGAACATGGTACTTTTGCAGTAACCTCACCATGGAGCACTTTTCGGAGTGCGCCTGCGTTCCAGTCACGAGGCATACACATTCTCACTTTTTTAGCCATAAACATTTCTTTCATTCCAACTGTAATGCAATACTTCGGAATTCCGTCTAAATCGCCGCCGCAGTTCATAAATGAATTAATTGTTCTTGTTTCTCTTGAAACTTCCAAAACTCTTGTCGGGCGATTTAAAAATTCTTCATTAGAACATTCTTCATCACCATAGGGTGGCTCATTAAATGCATAATGCCCGTTAATGCCAACACCGCCAAATACCATATCGAGCTTACCATGCTTTTCAATAAGCTCCATAACCTTGCCGGGATTTTCAGGGTCAGGGAAATATCTGTTTTCTACAGGCACATTAAGTTCATCATCAATCTGACTGTAGAATATTCTGTCCATACCGCCTCTGAATGAAAGCGGATCATTTTTATCTATATATTTTTTATCATCGGTAAGGTATTCATCCATATTAATGAAAGTACAGTTTTTAAGACTTACTCTGTATTTGTTTACAAGATATACAAGTCTTGCATAAGGTCCTAATGGTCCGTAAGGAACTACCATTATTGTAGGTTCGTTCTTTTTGTTGTTTTCTTCGATGGTTTCTAAAACCTCAATGGCAACCTTCCAGTACATATCCACTTCTGCTTCGCAAACATTAAGCTTAATGTTTGAGCCTTTTCCTAAATCTTCTCTTTTGATTTTGTTAATTTCCATTTTTGCTCCTCCTAAAAATTTATTCTTATATTGGATGAATTGCAGCCCATAACGAAGCACGCTAATTCGCTTTTTTGAAAATATTTTCATTTTGAAAAACATTTTCTTTTAAAAATTATAACATATAACGAAAATATTTTCAATAGAAAAAATAAAAAAATTCCAAATTGACATTATTTTATACTTGTTATATAATAATGAAAAGAAAATGTTTTCACAAGAGGTATAATATGGATAGAATTTCACTACAAATCAAATTGCTATACGATAAAATGGGAAAAGCTGAAAAAAGAATTGCAGACTGGATTTTTGAAAATTCCGGAAAAATTATTTCTTTATCAATAGTGGAGCTTGCAGAACAATGCAAATGTGGTGAAGCAACAATTGTAAGATTTGCCAAAAGGCTGGGACTCAATGGTTTCCAGGAATTAAAATTTTCGCTTTCCTCTGAAAACGGCGGTTCTCCTGTAAGCACTCATATTACCGCTCAAGATTCGGCGTTTGAAATATATCAAAAGGTATGCAACGACATTTACCTTTCTTTAGAGAAAACAAAAAGTTCATTAAAAGAAAAGTTGCTTGGTGAGGCAGCTGAAAAAATCTGCAAGGCAGATAAAATTGTAATGTTCGGCCTTGGAAACTCATCAGCTATTGCAATTGATGCAAGTCATAAATTTATGCGTGCAGGATTAAATGCTATTGCATACACAGATAATCATATGCAAGTTATTGCTGCATCACACTTGAAAGAAAACGATATTGCAATAGGAATTTCACATTCAGGCTCATCAAAAGATATTGTTGAAGCTTTAAAAATTGCCAAAGAACATAACGCAACAACAATCGCTATAACCAACGGCGGAAAATCACCCATATTAAAGCAAAGTGATATTGTACTGGCTACATCATCAAACGAAACAGAATATAACATACTTGCTCTTAATTCAAGAATTGCACAACTGGCAATAATTGATACTTTGTATTTTTATATTGTATATAACCGTTCAGGAGATGCTTTGAAATCAATACAGGAGACCGAGCACTCACTTTTAACAAAAAAATACTAGTATTTGTTTTTAATCTGCATTTCATTTTCTTGACTACTTTAAAATTATGTGGTATAATAATTTTCGTTATCGTGTATGATTGCTTTGAAAGCAGTCATACTATATTTTGTATTTATGCCGTTTTGGCTTAAATAACCAAAGCTATACTAACCGGGGAGGTAGCGGTGCCCTGTACTTGCAATCCGCTGTAGCAAGGGTGAATGCCCGACCTCGGGACTGAAATGTGTGGCTGTTGTTATGAGATTTGTGTTGAGAGCAGAGTCTTACGCAATCGCAATTTACGAACCTTGTCAGGCGGGGAACCGAGCAGCAATAAGTAAAATCTGTGATGTGACGTTAAGGTAGCTCTGTTTGAGCAAAGCTCTTAAAGAACGCACATATTTCTTTTTCAAAGTCGGGCTGTATAGCATTATTATTTTTATGTGGGTGAAGCTTTATGGAATATCAGGCTTTATACAGACAGTTCAGACCCGAAATTTTCGATGATATGGTTGGTCAGGAGCACATTGTTCAGGCTCTTAAAAATCAGATTGAGTCGGGTCAGGTTTCTCATGCCTATTTGTTCTGCGGTACAAGGGGAACGGGAAAAACAAGCACTGCAAGAATTCTGTCACGTGCAGTAAATTGCGAAAATCCTGTCGGCTCTAATCCATGTAATGAGTGTGAATCGTGTAAAAGTATAATGGCAGGTCTGGCAATTGATGTTGTGGAAATTGACGCGGCATCAAATACCAGTGTTGAAAACATCCGCGATATTCGCGATGAAGTTCAGTATCCGCCTACCATGCTTAAATATAAAGTTTATATTATAGACGAAGTACATATGCTGTCTTCCGGGGCATTCAATGCACTTTTAAAGACCTTGGAAGAACCGCCCGAGCACGTTATATTTATTCTTGCAACTACAGAATATCATAAGGTGCCGGCAACTATCCTTTCAAGATGCCAGAGATTTGATTTTAAGCGGATTTCTTCTGATGATATCAAAAAAAGACTTAAATTTGTTTGTGATGAGAAAGATGTTAAGATTGACGATGAAGCGTTAAATGTTATTTCTTATGCGGCAGATGGCTCAATGCGTGACAGTCTGGCAGTTTTAGATAAATGCGTTTCTTTTGCAAACGGTGATATTTCAGGCGAAGTAGTTACTAAAATATTGGGAATTGCAGATGATAATACATTGTTTGAAATTGCAGATGCGATTTCAAAAAACGATGTTGGTGTTTGCCTTGAAAAGATTGAAGAAACAATAAGAGAAGGACGTGACCCAATTCTTCTTACAACATATTTGATTGAGCATTTCAGGTGCCTTTTAATTGCATCACTGGTGAAAAATCCCGAAAGTGTTTTGCAGATGGCAAAAGAAAGAGCTGACAGATTTGCAGTACAAGCAAAAGAATTTAAAGTTGAAGATATTACAAATATAATCAAAAAATTAAGCAGCTTGTATAAAGTGCAGAAAGAAAGCCCTAATCCAAAGGTGATGTTAGAAGCGGGCATTGTTACCCTTAATATGCCTGATGCTCCGACTCAGAAGGCTTCTTACGGTTATGACCCTGCTCCGTATATTCCGCAACCGCCGGTGTATGAGCCTGCGGTGTATGAAGCACCTATACCTGTTAATCCGCCCGAGATAAAACAGGAAGAAAATGCACAAACACAGCCTGAAACTGTATCAAAAATAGATTCGTCAAAGCTTACAGATGCGTGGATTGAGCTTATTGATACCGTTGCAAGAGATAAGAAAATGCAACTGAGTTCTGCTATGAAATCTGCGATGCCGGTTGATAAAGACGGCGTGTTCCTTATAATGTTTGAAGACGATAAAAAGTTTTTGAAGAACATGGTTGATAAGCCTGAAAATACGGGCTATATTAAAGAAACACTTAAGAATATTACGGGAAATGATTATAGTGTGAGATTTGTTACAAGAAGCGAATCGAGTCTTGGTGACAGTGCTCCTAAAAAAGCAGGAATGCATTCTTTGGAAGAACTTGCACAGAAATTTCCTGATATTGTTACAATTGAAGAAGAATGAAAGGATGATATAAATGGCTAAGAACAAATTTCCTATGGGCGGCATGGGAGGAGCTAATTTCAATCAGATGATGAAGCAGGCTCAGAAAATGCAGCAGGATATGATGAAAATGCAGGA
>CAZBJD010000086.1:0-6818 GCA_964492155.1 uncultured Eubacteriales bacterium | reverse complement strand
GTTTTAGCGAGTTTAGATATTTCGGAGGGGTGGGATACGATATAATCTGCACCATTTCGGGTAAGCTCGTCTTTGTCACGGAAACCCCAGAGCACGCCGATTGATTTTACACCGGCATTTTTGGCAGTTATCATATCAACATCGGTGTCTCCCACATACAAAACCTCCTCCTTTTCAACCCCCAGAGTTTTCATCGCATTTAAAAGGGAAGTGGGATCAGGTTTTAGGGGAACATTTTCTTTTGCACCCATACAAAAATCCATTAAACCGCAAAAAAGCATATTGCTTATCATTCTCACGGCGGTATCCTGCTTGTTGGAAATAATTGCGGTTTTAATTCCCGATTTTCTCAAGTCCTCAAGCATTGGCACTATTCCGTCAAACGGGCAGGAAAGATAGCAGGCATCCTGATTGTAGGAATATTTATAAATTTCCAGAAATTCTTCAAGCTTACTTTTATCTGCGTCTGCGTAATCAAATACACGCTCAATCAAAGCTCTTGGTCCGTTTCCCGCAAAATAGTTGATTTTTTCAACGGGAACTGTGGGATATCCGAATTTTTTCAAGGTTTCGTTCACATAGTGTGCAATAGATTTTACTGAATCAACCGTTGTTCCGTCCATATCAAAAATGCAAGCCTTTATCATTTGTTATCTCCCATTACTGCTTTAATAATATTTTTTGATGCAATACTTTCAAAATTGTCGCAAAGCGGTTTTAATTCAATATCTTTGCCATACTTTTTATCAAGTGCTTTTTTCAGTATAAAATCGCAAAGAGCAGGATTTTTGGGCAAAAGCGGTCCGTGAAGATTTGACGCCACAACATTTTTATACATTGCACCCTCAAATCCCATTCCGTTGTTTCCAAAGCCCTCCAGCACGTCGCCCAAAGGGGTTAAATCTCCGATATCTGTTTTATGGGTGTGATTTTCAAACCCCGAAACCAGTACCTTTTGTCCGCCGAAATTACACTCTATTACAACATTTCCCGAGTTTCTTTCATTATTTTCAGAGGTTTTAATATCCAAAACCCCAAGCTCGCCCAACATTCCGAAACCGCCGCAGGCAGCAAAAATCACACCGCCTTTTTCTGCATAAGCTTTAATTTTATCTTTTACCTGCATAAGTTTTTCAAGGACAATTTCCTGTTCGTGCTCTCCGCCGCCGCCAAGATACAAAATATCGCAGTTTTCAAAATCTGCTTCGCCGCCGCCAATAATTTCGGTGACAGTTGCCTCAATATCTCTCCAACGGCATCTTTGGAAAAGGGCACAGATATTGCCCTTGTCGCCATAGAGATTTAACAGGTCCGGGTACAAATGAACGATTTTAATTTCCATTCTTTTCGCCCCCTAACTCTTTTAAAACTGCCTGAGTTGAAAACAGGGCAGTATAGTTTACAAGAACATAAATATTTTTTCCTTTTCCCGATTGTATAAGTTCGGAAAGTCTTGCTTTAATATCGGGCGAAAGGGAAATTTCACTCTCGGGAAGCCCCGCGTATTTAAATCTTAAACCCATATCCGCATAACGTGTGCCTGATACCGAGCAACTTGTTGTATTTTCTGAAATAAGGTCTTCAAAATCCACGTCCCAGAGCCATGAAACGTCTTTCCCGTCGCCTATTCCGTCATTAATGGCAATGATTATATCTTTTTTTGCGGGGTCTTCTGCCACAGTTTCCACCGACTGATTAAAGCTTGCGGGGTTTTTTGCAAGCAGAAGATACACGTTTTTCCCGCCGATTTCAAATCGTTCCATTCTGCCCGCCTGAGGCTTGTAATTATCCGCGGTTTTCTGCACATTTTCAAAGCCCGCTCCGCAGTCAAGTGCGGCGGCGGTTACCGCTAAAAGATTGTAAATATTATATTTTCCTCTGCCGTTTAAGCGGATTTCGCCCTGCCCTTCAACCTCAAATGAAAGAGTAGGGAAAAGCTTAACGTTTTTTGCACACACGCAAAGCTCGGGACGGCAAAAACCGCACCGACAGGAATAATTTCCAAGCTGTGAAAAATGATAAAACTCATAATTTAAAGATTTTCCGCAAAAATAGCAGAATTTACCTTCTTTTGCCTGTTTTTGAGTATCGAATTCCTTATTCTTAATTCCGTAAAAAATCTTTTTGTTTTTAAAATCGGATGCCGCAGTCACGGTAAGCGGGTCGTCGCCGTTTAAAACAAGAGCAGCATTTGGTGCAAGAACGATTGCACGCTTTAAGAAACTCATTGTAATGTCAATCTCTCCGTAACGGTCAAGCTGGTCGCGGAAAAGATTTGTTATAATTATTTTGTGAGGAGTTATCATTTTAAAAATATACTCCGCCCAGCCTTCGTCCATTTCAAGGCATGCATAATCCACATTGATTTTACCGAAAAGGTTGCACTTTTCTATAAACGCAACCACCGAGCCCTCGTCCATATTGGCTCCCACACGGTTGCAGACAACAGAATAACCTGCATTCTCCAGTGTATCTGCCAGGAGATTGTTGGTGGTGGTTTTCCCGTTGGTGCCCATAACGGCAATGATTTCTTTTTTTACTTTTTTCTCAAATTCTCTCAAAATGCCCGGATACAGCTTGTATGCGAGCTTTCCTGGTGCACTTGTTGCTTTTTTACCCATCAGATGAAGGACAAAAATAAAAATTTTACAAATAAAAACCGTTAAAAAATATCTCATAAAAATATCCTTTTTAAAATTTTTGTATAAAATTCTTTTCGGGGGTTAATAATATAAGTGACCTCACAAAACACATACCCCCTTTTTAAAAAGCGGCTTGTTCGCTTTTTACCAAAAGGCATTCGCTTTTTTCGGCGGATGCCTTTTAAATATCTTTTTCTGCTTCTTCAACCGACCGCTTATCCCAATCGCCCCGTTCAATATGTGTCATCTCGTGAAGATATGTGAGTCTTTGCTGCTCTGCCGACAGTCTTTCATTTAAATATATGTTATAATTACCGTCATCATCAATTGCGGTATAGCCTTTGATACGTACAGGCATTTTTATCAGTCTTGTGAAAATTTCGCCCATTTTTTTCTCCTTAAAAATCTGTTTTTGTTGCTTTCATAGCATTATGAATTGCAATCATCTGCTTGATTTCAGCAGGCGTTGCATTTTTGGCAATATCAAAAAGCACCCGAAATTCAGGGCTTGTTTTAAGCATTTCTTTCATTTCTCCCACATCGTCGCCTAAGGCATATTCTTCCACGCCGTACAAATAATCGGTGGAAACGCCGAAAAATTTTGCAAGACGGGTTATAGCCTCGGGAGTTGGCATGGCAGCACCGGACTCGTACTTACAAACGCTGGACACGTGAACGCCCAAAAAATCCGCAAGGTCTTTCTGAGTCATATTATTTTGTTTTCTTAACATTTTAATATTTTCTGACAAAAGTGCCATAAATATCAACCTATCCTTTCTTACAGAAGCAAAAATCACACCCCTGCTCTTATATTATATGAACACAATTCAAATTTGTCAACATTTTTTTGAATTATTTTCAATTTTTCTATTGACATTTGAATTAAATTCAATTATAATGGATTTCGTAAAAGAGATTTGAATTAAATTCAAGTCAGGAGAAATATGATTAAATGTAACACCTGCGAACATATTTCGCAGGATGCACTTATTTTAAAGGAAGTGCATTATGAATGTGATGAGTGGCCCTTTGAGGCAATCCCCGTATGCCCCTTTTGCCATGACACCGACATTGAACGTTTTGAAGGGAATGATTTTTATGATTAAAACTTGTCCAATCTGTAATAAACAATTTGAAGGCAGACAGCAGAAATACTGCAGCTTTGCCTGTAGATGGACTGCAAAGCAAATAAAAAGCAAAAGAACTCCGCGTGGACATAAAGGCACTCTTTGCTGGAACTGCAAAAACGCCTGCGGCGGTTGTTCCTGGTCACGCAGCTTCACTCCCGTTGAAGGATGGAACGCAAGAGAAACCACTTTAAAAAGTGCAGACGGTAATATTCAAAGCTTTTTTGTTACCGACTGTCCTGAATTTATTAACGGATAAGGAGAATACAAACATAAATGCAAGCAAGAGAATTTTTGAATATGCCTGCTGTGATAAATATGGAAATCGTATGTGTGCAGATTGAACTTGAGCATTACAAAAAGCTTGCCGAACAAATAAAAAACTGCCTTGTGGAAACTGATGAAACCGCACTTCAGTTAAAGGCTGCAAATGAAAAAATCAATGAATACAAAAAACTGCTTTCAAAAAAATATCTCAGCCTTATTGAGGCGGAAAACAAAATATGCTCGGCAATAGATTTGCTTTGCGATGAGCGGGTTAAAACTGCGTTGAAATACAGATACGTATGCCTGATGAAATACGAAGATATTTCAAAAAAAATGACATATTGCGTAAGGCAAGTCAGAAGATACTGCGAAAAAGGCATGGCAGAGCTTGAGGAAATTTTACAAAAAAAGTCAGGCATCGCCTGACTTTTTTTGTATTTGATGAATAGTGCGGAAATGCACAAAATGGCGGTTTCCGACATTCCTTAGGCGGTGCATCGTAAACGCTGCACCCTACAACACCTCGTCTGCCGCCTGTCGCTGACTGCTGACACACAGCGGTTTTACTGCTCGGTTTAAAATGCCGTTTACTTTGGAAATTACCATTCCGTAGTTGGTCATAGGCACATTATCGTCATTTGCACGTGCCATACGCGAGTACATTTCCTTTTGATTAAGCATACATCCTCCGCAATGAATAATCAGCTTGTAATCCTTTAAATCATCGGGAAATTCGGTGCCCGAAGTAAATGAAATTTCAATATTTTTGCCTGTGTATTTTTTTATCCACGCAGGCAGCTTAACTGTGCCGATATCGCCGCATTGCCTGTGATGGGTGCATCCCTCTGAAATCAGCACCTTGTCTGCGTCATTTAAAGTATCCAAGGCATTTGCCCCTGCAAGAAGTGTATTAAGTTCGCCTTTGTAACGTGCAAAAAGAATTGAAAAAGATGTAAGCGGCACGCTTTCGGGCACAAGCTTTGAAACCCTGCCGAAAGCCTGAGAATCGGTAATCACAAGGCTTGGCGGATTTTTTAACTTCAAAAGAGTTTCCTCAAGCTCGGTATCTCTGCAGCAAATTGCAGCAGCACCGATGTCTAAAATTTCACGAAGTGTCTGTTGCTGAGGCAGAATAATTCTGCCCTTGGGGGCAGACTCGTCAATCGGGATAACCAAAACCACCGTATCACCCTTATTTACAAGTCCTTCCAAAATTTTTCTGTCCTCTTTGCGGGGCTTCAGTAAGCCAATCATTTCTTTTAATTTTTCTATGTTTTCACCGGTTTTTGAACTGACAAAAATCCCGTTTTCTGCACTTTCGGGCACTTTTTCAAGCAAATCACTCTTGGTATATGCAATTACATAAGGAATATTTTTATTTTTAAAAATTTCAGTAAGCTTTTTGTCGCTGTCATTCATTCCGATGGTTGAGTCAACCGCAAGAACTGCGATATCTGTGCAGCTTAATGCTTTTTTAGCCTTTTTTATACGTTTTTCGCCGATTTCACTATCGTCGCCAAAGCCCGGGCAATCAATAATTGTAACTGCACCCAGGGGCAAAAGCTCCATATTTTTCTGCACTAAATCGGTGGTTGTGCCCTTAATTTCCGACACCACCGAAAGCTCTTGATTTGTGATTTTATTAACCAAACTTGATTTTCCCGCATTTACGCTGCCGAAAAATCCAATGTGTATTCTCTCGCCCGATGGCGTTTCGTTAAGGCTCATATTCCCACTCCTTTATATAAATAATTATATAATCAATCGTCTCTTTTGTCAAACAGATTGATAATGGTTTTTTTGTGGTTTTTTGCATATTTGTACGTCTTATATGCTCCGCCGAAGGTGAATTTTATGTAGCACATTAAAATATCGGAATTTTTCACCATCCATTCGTTCCTTTTTGATATGCAGAATTTATAAGGTACATTTTCAAGAGGCGGATAAAGTGATTCGTCATAATTTTTCATATAGTAATCGCGGTTTAAATAGGGAATTACAAGAATTCTCTTTATATGAGGATATTTTTCTTTCAGCTCTGTTAAAACTCCTGCCGCAAGACCGTCAAACTGCCCATAACCGCCCGGATAAAAGGTGTCCGCTCCCTGATTTATCAGCTTTTCTGCCTCTTGTTTCAATAGATTTCGCTTATTTTCATCATATGTATACTTCCCATGACCGCAAAATGTAACTGTCATAATATCACCTCATATATATTATAGGTCAGTTTCACCATATTTTCAATAGGGAAATTTGACATAATATTATCAGGTGATATTATGAACAGATTAAAAGAACTGCGTAAAGAAAAAGGATATACGCAAATTAAAATTCAAATGCTCACAGGAATTGACCAAAGTGACTATTCAAAAATTGAAAGCGGAAAAAGATATTATACATTTGAACAATGCAGGAAACTTGCCACTGCTTTGGACACAAGTATGGACTATCTGGCTGGTTTGACAGACGAGAAAAAACCTTATCCAAAACCAAAATCAACGAGGTGATGATATGGTATGAAACTACTTGAAAAGAATGGTAAAACAAAGTATTGGCTTTATAAACAACTTGGTATGAGTTACCAGAATTTCTAACAATGAAACAAAATCAATTCAATATGAAAATATTGATGCAATGTGTCATATATTTGGATGCACTCCTAACGATTTGCTGATTTTAACAGATGATTAAAACACAAAAGGGGCTGTCTCAATAATCTAAACTTATGTATAATATTCCACTTGTAGGGGGCATTCACGAATGCCCCGCGGGCGGTTCGTGA
>CAZBJD010000085.1:0-6830 GCA_964492155.1 uncultured Eubacteriales bacterium | reverse complement strand
CATTTGCCATAAATGTACGCATAGAAAAAACCTCCTCGTTCATAAAATACTATGCTATTTTAATACAACGAAAAAGTTTTGTCAATAAGTTTTTTGAAAGTTTTTTTAACGAATAGCGTTTTCTTTGATTTTCTTTAAATTTTAGCGTTTTTCTCATTTTTTTAATCAACAAATTTATTTTTATATGTGTTTGAAGTCATAATTTTTTTAATTCTCGGGCGGTTGTAACGCTGAATCATAATAAAGGGCAGATTGCCCAGTGCAAACAAAATTGTCCACACAATTCCCCAGATATGATTTGAATTCAGCAGGTAAAACACAGGCGAACACACTATTAAAACTCTGTGGCAAAATTCTGCACGAACGGTTTCAAGATAAAATCTTTCAAGGTAATCTTTTTCAATTCCTTTTAAAGTGCCCTTTGAAAAGCCCTTGTGAATGATTTCCGAAAACTGCGGAACGTTATCTTTCCATCTTGATATTTTAAAGTGTTTATCGTAAAATCTGCCGCTTTGCTCAAACCTGAAATCGTGATAGGTTGAATGCTTGTGAGGCATAAAGATATGTGCGGGGATTGCGGCAATCAAAAGCCCCGAAATAATTCCTATAATTATAACCCACAGGCAGTTGTGAAACAAAAGTACAAAAAAAGTTTTCATTTCAAATTTATCCTTTACACTTTTACGAATTTATGATATACTAATTGAAGTACAATAAATATGTTAGTATATTTTTTCCCGATTGTCAATAATATTTATGCTGAAATATTTGAAATTTTTATGAAAGGATTTTGTTTATGGCTAAGAAAAAAATCGAAGAGCTTATGTATAAAGAAAGACCGCTTACAAGACGCGGAAATGAAATGTTCTACGGATTTATCGACGATAAATTTTTAGTAAAGCTTACAGTTAAAGAAAGCGAAGACATTGATAATTTAAAGGTAGGTTCAAAAATCGCAGTTCAGCTTATCACAAACAATACTTATATGGAAGGCAAAGAAAGAGTTATCAAGCAAAAAGAGGCAACAGGTCTTTATTCGGCACTTGACCTTGGTTATGTGTGGCTTGATGATGCACTTTCATACGAGGCGTAAAAAAATATCCTTTGCCCAAGTGTTCTAAAGGCACTTGGGCTTTTTTTACATCCCCAATTGTTTTAATTTATTGCAAAATTATGGCGAAAACCATCTGATTTTGGCGTTGCAAAGCCATTTGTTACAAAAATTATGAATTTTGAACAAAATTGAAGTTGTAAACAATTTTTTTGAGTTATCAACCGATTTATGAACAAAATAAGCCCTTGAAATGCTTGTTTGAGGGGAGTTATCTACAAATTTGAAGATAAACAGATGTAGATAACTTTAAAAATTTTCCAAAAATATTACAGATTTTTTAAATTTTCGCTTTGGTTGTAGTCTTCAAGCATTTTTTGTATTTTTTTGTCGGCATCGTCAAGCTCTTTTATAAAGCTTGATGCAGGAATTCTTAATGCCCCCGTGCCGAAAATTATAAGCTGTTCCAAAGCATCGCTTGTAGCAACGGATACAATGTGCTTTTTCTCTAATTTATGAACGCATTTTTCAATATATGCGTCTGCGGTTTCAGCCTCTTTGGTGTAAACTACCGAAATATTTCGTACTTTTTCAACCTCGCCGCGATTGCCTTTTACCTTGTATGCATCAAAAACAACAATTATTTCCTTGGGACTTACTGTTTTATAGCTGCACAGTCTGTCAATCAGGGTGTCACGTGCCTGCTCAAGACTTGAAGATGCAATTTTCTTTAAATTTTCATCAGCAAAAATTACATTGTAGCCGTCAACTAAAAGATAATGGTCTTTTGCATCGGGCAGGGTGATTTTTTTATATTTTTTACCGTCATCCGTCAGGTGCTTGGGAGTGTGCATCGCATTGGGATTTTTGTGCTCGATTTTTCCGTAGGTAAGCTCAAAAATCCGCATAAGCTCGTCGTCGCTTGCACGCACGAAAGACTGCCTTTTTACAGGTGCGGCGATAATTTCTTCCTGCTTGTTCAAAAGCACGCTTTCCAGGTGCATATGCTCTGTAACCTCGTTCCAGGGAACTGTGTAGCCTGCCCCGTGAGCACAAAATACCGAGCCCGAGGGATTTTCAAGGTCGGAATCGGGATTGTATCCGATTTTTTCAATGACTTCTTCGGCGTTACGGCAAGGCAGATAGCCTTTCAAAGAGCAATTAAGCCTGCCTTCGCCCTTGGTATAATTTATAACCGTTTTCTGATAGCCCTGCATTTTTTCAACAGGCGCCGAGCCTGAAATCACCGAAAAATCACCCTTAAGGTCGGGCATACCAAACTCTGCACCCAAAAGCTTCAAATCTGTCATCGCTCTGCCTGCACAGCTCCCGGGGATTTCCAAAGTAAAATCATACCATGGCTCTAAAAGCACGCTTTGGGCACATCTTAAACCGTGACGGACTGCACGGTAGGTTGCCTGACGGAAATCGCCTCCCTCTGTGTGCTTTAAATGGGCTCTGCCTGATTTTAATGTGATTTTCATATCGGTTATGGCAGAGCCTGTCAGAACTCCCGCATGAGTTTTTTCATAAAGGTGGGTAAGAATGAGCCTTTGCCAGTTTTTGTCCAATTCGTCCTCGCTGCAGTCGGCGGCAAAAACAAGTCCCCTGCCCTGCTTTAAAGGCTCTAAAAGCAGGTGTACCTCTGCGTAATGGCGAAGCGGCTCGTAGTGTCCTACCCCCTCAACCTTTGAGGCTATTGTTTCTTTGTAAATGATACTTCCCTGCTGAAAATCCGCATTTAAATCAAAACGCTCGGATAAAATACGTTTTATGATTTCAAGCTGAACATCTCCCATAATCCGTGCGGAAATCTCACCGCTGCCCGAATTGTAGGAGCATTTTAACATATTTTCTTCTTCTAACTTTTTAAGATAGCGGAGAGCAGTGATTTTGTCGTATCCTTCGGGGATTTGCACAAGATAATTAAAAACAGGCTCGGAAACAAGGGCTTCACCATCGGTTTGCACGCCGATGCCCTGTCCCAACCGCGTTTGGGTAAGTCCTGTTACCGCAACAACATCGCCGCCTGATGCTTTCTGAACGCACTCATATTTTTCTCCCGAATAAATTCTGATTTCATTAACCTTTTCGTTTTCGCTTTCGGGGATAATTTGTTTTACATTAAGCTCGCCCCCTGTGATTTTCAGGTGGGTTAAGCGGTTTTTCTTATCATCTTCCGAGATTTTAAAGATTTTTGCTCCGAAATCTCCGACGAAATGTACGTCGGGGGTAAATTTTTCAAGACTGTTCAAAAAATATTCAGTTCCCTCGGATTTTAAGGCAGACCCGAAAAAGCAAGGGAAAATTTTACGGTTGGAAATTGCATCTTTTATGGAATTTTCTGAAATTTCACCGCTGTCCAGAAACTCCGTCATAAGCTGCTCATCGCAAAGGGCAGCGTTTTCGTAAAATTCATCATTTATATCCGAAAAATCGCAAATTCCGTCAAATTCAGCTGAAATTTCTTTAAAAACGGCAGTTTTGTCAAATCCCGCAAGGTCGGTTTTGTTTATAAATATAAAAGTGGGAATACGATGCTTTTTCAAAAGCTCCCACAAGGTTTTTGTGTGACTTTTAATTCCGTCGGTACCGCTGATTAACAAAACTGCGCAGTCAAGCACGCCGAGAGCGGCTTCCGCTTCGGCTGAAAAATCAACGTGCCCCGGGGTGTCAATCAAAGTGAAGTGGGTATCTATGTATGTAAATACCGCCTGCTTTGAAAAAATTGTAATTCCGCGGTCACGCTCTATTAAATTATTGTCGAGATAGGCGTTTTTGCTGTCAACTCTGCCTTTTTCGCGGATTTTGCCCGAAAGGTACAAAATTTCTTCCGAAAGAGTGGTTTTTCCCGAGTCAACATGTGCTAAAATTCCCAAAACAATTTTTTTCATACATAAGTCCTTTTGTGTTTTTTGCTGATTTCAGTATACCACATATTGATAATTTGTTCAAGTAAATAGCCATTTAAACAAGAATTTTGTTGATTTTTGACAAATAAACACTATTGCACTTTTTAGGATATTATGGTAGAATACTAAAGTAAGAGGGTGTTTATTATGCAAAACAGAAGAATAGATTTTTCACCTCCCGACATTTCCGAAAAGGAAATAGAACTTGTCGCGGAGGCTCTTCGTTCGGGTTGGATTACCACAGGACCGAAAACAAAACAGTTTGAAAAAGAGATTG
Organism: uncultured Eubacteriales bacterium; assembly: GCA_964492155.1. Lineage (GTDB taxonomy): Bacteria > Bacillota > Clostridia > RGIG6154 > RGIG6154 > RGIG2094. Next base: position 2,590 of record CAZBJD010000085.1, on the reverse strand, counting down.
CACAGTATTGCAATACTTCAAAAGCAGTGGCACTTAACTCTCAGACTGCCTGTGCAGAAATGACCTTAAGGTTACTCGGCATCGGAGAGGGTGACGAGGTTATTGTTCCTGCTTATACGTATACTGCGTCTGCAAGTGTTGTATGCCACGCAGGTGCAAAGCTTGTGCTTTGCGATTTATCAGAAAACGGCTTTGAAATGGATTATGACAGGATGGCAAATCTTATCACTCCGAAAACAAAGGCGGTTATTCCTGTTGATCTTGCAGGTATTATGTGCGATTATGATAAAATATATGAAATTCTGGAAGATAAAAAATCGCTTTTTACACCAAATAATGAAATTCAGAAAGCAATCGGCAGAGTTGTTGTGTGTGCAGACGGTGCTCACAGCTTCGGTGCGATGCAAAATGGTAAGCCGGCAGGTTCGGTTGCAGACTTTACAAGCTTTTCTTTCCACGCCGTTAAAAACTTAACCACCGCAGAGGGCGGAGCAGTTACCTGGCGTGATATCCAAGGAATTGACAACGAAAAAATTTATAAGGAATATATGCTTTTATCGCTTCATGGGCAGTCTAAAGACGCTTTGGCGAAAACAAAACTCGGAGCGTGGGAGTATGATATTGTTGCACCCAACTTTAAATGCAATATGACAGATGTGCACGCCGCAATCGGTCTGGCACAGCTTTCCCGTTATAAAGAAATTCTGGGAAAGCGTGAAAAGTTCATCAAAATGTATAATGAGGGATTGAAAGACCTTGGAGTAGGCTTTTTAAATCACTATTCCGACAGTCATTCTTCAAGCGGACACCTTTATATTTGCAATCTTGCAGGAAAAGATGAAGCTTACAGAAACGCATTTATAGAAAAAATGGCAGAGCGGGGAATTGCAACAAACGTGCATTACAAACCGCTTCCGCTTCTTACTGCGTATAAAAATATGGGATTTTCAATTTCTGACTTCCCCAACGCTTACGACCGTTATAAAAATGAAGTAACCCTTCCCTTAAATACAAAAATGACAGAGGAAGATGTAGAGTATGTAATTGCGAATTTCAGGGAAATATGGGGGAAGTAATATGTATAAAAAGTTTTTTAAAAGATTGATAGATTTTGCGGTTGCCCTGGCAGGGACACCTTTTTTGGGAATTATTTTCATTGTGGTTGCTCCGCTTATTTATTTTGAGGACAAAGGTCCTGTGTTTTATAATGCAGAAAGACGCGGGAAAGACGGAAAAACCTTTAAAATGTATAAATTCCGCTCAATGAAAGTAAATTCACCTGATTTAAAGAGTGCGGATGGTTCTACATATAACGGTGATGATGACCCGAGAGTTACAAAAATCGGAAGGCTGCTCCGAAAAACAAGTCTTGACGAAACTCCTCAGCTGCTTAACATTTTAAAAGGCGATATGAGTATTATCGGTCCAAGACCTACTCTCCCTACAAAGCCTCTTTCAGAGATTGATCCCGAAAGAAAGAAAAGATTTGAAATGCGTCCCGGTCTTACCGGCTATTCTCAGGCATATTTCAGAAATTCAATTACTCAGGACGAAAAGTTTAAGCACGATATTTATTACGTAGAAAATGTAACTTTCATAATGGACATAAAAATCTTTATTCAGACTGCAGTGAGTGTTTTAAGAAGAAAAAACATTTATGTAGCACAGGAAATGCAGCAGGATAAGGAGAAAACTGCATTATGAAAAAGCTAATGATAATCGGTGCGTCTGTTCTGCAGCTTCCTGCAATCAAACGTGCAAAGGAAATGGGTTTAACCGTTGCAGTTGCAGATTACGACGAAAATGCGGTAGGAATTCCCTATGCCGACAAGTTTTATAACGTAAGCACCATAGATATCCCCGGTGTAACAAAAGCGGCAGAGGATTTTGAGGCAGACGGAATTATGACTTTAGCTTCCGATATGCCCATGCGTTCGGTAGCAAAAGCATCTGAAAAATTAGGGCTTAGCGCAGTCAGCTTTGATACTGCGGTAAAAGCCACAGATAAAGGCGAGATGATTAAGGCGTTTAAGGAATTCGGCGTTCCGGCGCCCTGGTTTTATATTGCCGAAACATACGAAAAATTAGAAGAAATCAAAGATAAAATTGAATATCCGTGCATATTGAAACCTCTTGATAATTCCGGCTCAAGAGGTGTTATGCTTGTGCAAAAAGAAGATGACCTGCTTGAGAGCTTTGAATATAGTGCAGGTAATTCACGGGGTGCAGGCGTAATAATTGAAGAATATATGCAAGGCTTTGAAGTGAGTGTTGAGGTTATGGCGGTAAATGGCACAATCAACATTTTAGCAATCACCGATAAGCTTACAACAGGTGCACCCCATTTTGTTGAAATGGGTCATTCTCAGCCGTCACGTCTTTCCGAAAACGTAAAAAATCAGATTAAGGAAGTAGCTATTGGTGCGGTAGAAGCGGTTGGTATTAAAAACGGACCTGCCCACGTTGAAATTATGGTAACCCCCAAGGGTCCTAAAATGATTGAGCTTGGTGCAAGAATGGGCGGCGATTGTATCACAACCCATTTGGTTCCTTTGTCAACAGGGATTGATATGATTGAATGCACAATCCG
>CAZBJD010000084.1:0-6853 GCA_964492155.1 uncultured Eubacteriales bacterium | reverse complement strand
TGACCCGAAATCTTCTGCTTGAGTTGGTTGATGAGATTTTAATACACGAAGGCGGAGATATTACTGTAAAATTCAAGTTTAACGATGCCTATAAAGAAGTTATGGAATATATCGAGATGAACAAGGAAATTATTAAGACTGCTTAAAGAAAAGGCTCCTGCAGGTATAATAAGATGCAGGAGTCTTACTTTGTGAATTTTCGCATAAAAACACGCTTGAAATTATACAAAATAAACAAAATTAAAAAAATTTATGGTGTACCCTTGACATTTTCCCCTGCTGCAATTGATACAATAACTGCACATTTTAATGACCGCGGAATTGATGCTGATTACTATGACTTTGTGGTAACAGGCGATTTGGGTAAGCTGGGACACAGTATTGCAAAAGAACAACTTGAAAACGAAGGCTTTTATTTTGGTAAAAAATATATTGACTGCGGGATGGAAATTTATGATTTGCAAACTCAGGATGTTCATGCGGGAGGTTCGGGATGCGGCTGCTGTGCATCGGTTTTTGCAGGATATATTTATTCGCTTCTGAAAAAAGGCGATATAAACAGAGTTTTGATTACTGCGACAGGTGCTTTAATGAGCACCACAAGCTCATTTCAGGGGGAGAGTATACCGGGGATTGCTCATGCAGTTGCGATAGAAAGGGTGTAGTAAATTGGAATATATAAAAGCGTTTATAGTTGGCGGAATTATATGTGTGATAGGTCAGATTTTAATTGACAAAACCAAGCTGACTCCTGCAAGGATATTAGTGATTTATGTGGTAAGCGGTGTGGCACTGGGAGTTGTGGGAGTTTACGGAAAGCTAGTAGAATTTGCGGGTGCAGGTGCAACTGTGCCGCTAACCGGATTTGGATATCTGCTCTCAAAAGGTGTGATGGAGGCAGTGAAAACCGACGGTTTTGTTGGAATATTTACAGGCGGTATGACTGCCGCTGCAGGAGGAATAACCGCCGCAATTCTGTTCGGATATTTAGCTGCGGTTTTGTCAAAGTCCTCTGAAAAATAACAGATATATTTAAAAGTAAATACTGAAATATTTGTCATCGGGGAGTTTTTTGTTTCCTGCGGAGGCAAAGTTTTTACTTTGTATTCAACCATTTTTGCAAATAAAATATAAACAAAATTTTTATAAGCTATTGCAATTTCAGGAAAATAGGCGTATAATAACTACACAATTAAAAAAACACAAGGGAGCTTGTATGGCAGGCTGAGAGGAAGTAATCGAACTTCGACCTTTATACCTGATGCGGATAATGCCGCCGTAGGAAGTCATATAAGTTTGATTTTAGACGGATAATCCACAAAGGGTTGTCCGTTTTTTTATTGCTTTTTTTTGAAAGGAGGATAGGCTTCGGGTGGCAAGGGAGCACTTGACATCTTTGAATTTTGCGATGGGAACTCGTGTTTCGAGGTGAGAGGTGGAAATTAATTCACGACCGACAAAGCGATATTGCTTTGGAATTATTTATGAAACGAGGTAAAGATACATGAAAAATTCAAAAAAACTATTAAAGATGTTAGTGCTTAGCCTTATGATTGCTCTTGGTGTGGTTATATCTCCAATACTCAGAGTAGAAGGAATGTGCCCGATGGCTCACTTCATCAATATTGTATGTTCAGTACTGCTTGGTCCTTGGTATTCGCTTGCTTGTGCCGTTATTATCGGAATAATCAGAATGATGACAATGGGTATTCCGCCTATTGCACTTACAGGTGCAATCTTTGGTGCATTTTTATCGGGTGTATTTTATAGAATGTCCAAAGGAAACTTACTTTCAGCAGTATTAGGTGAGATTATTGGAACGGGTATAATCGGTGCAATTATGTCTTATCCTGTAATGACTATCTTTTGGGGGAAAGAAGGAATTTCATGGCTTTTCTATGTTCCATCTTTTGTGTGCGGAACTCTTATCGGTGGAAGTATTGCCTATGCCTTTCTCAAAAATTTATCTCAAAATGGTGTTCTTCAGGATGTGCAACGAAAATTATCAACTGATTCCTATTCGGATAAAAGCAGCTTGCTCGGCAACTTTATTTCGATTGCAGCAATTGGTGTTATAGGTTATGTTGTTATAAACCTTGCAAGTGGTATATTCAAACTCAATGTAGAAATATGCTCTATGATTTCAAAGGCCGTGTTGACGGTGTTTGTAGTGATAGGCGTAATCTATTATTTAATAAAGAAATTTAAGAAAGAGGGAAGTGCTGTTGGTAAATAAACTGATTGAAGCCTTTAATAAGGCAAAAGATAGCGGTAATTTGATACATTGTATTACCAACCCAATCTCTATAAATCAATGTGCCAATACTGTTTTAGCTTTGGGAAATAAGCCTATTATGGCAGAGCATCCACAGGAGGTTTTTGATATTACCAAAACAAGTGCTTCACTTTTGGTTAATCTTGGAAATATAACGGATGCAAGAATGAAATCAATCAAGATTTCAATGAAAGCAGCAAAGCAAAAATCAATACCTATTGTTTTTGATATGGTTGGAATTTCTTGCAGCAAATTAAGAAAATCATATACTCAAAGACTTTTAAAAAAATACACGCCTGATGTAATTAAGGGGAACTATTCAGAAATCTACGCCTTGTATAAAGATGAGTACAAATCAAAAGGTGTAGATAGCGAAAGTATTGATATAAACGAAATTACAAAAGCGGCAGTTTGCCTTGCAGGCATATTTAATTGTGTTGTTCTTGCAAGCGGAAAAACAGATATTGTAGCCTCAAATGAAGAATATGTCTACATAAAAAACGGTGTTAAGCAATTATCTGATATTACAGGTACGGGTTGTATGCTCGGAACCCTTGCGGCAACATTGGTTTCTGTAAACCCTGCGTATATTGGGACAATTCTTGCATGCAGCATTTTAGGTATTGCAGGAGAACAAGCAGAGATTTCAGGTAAGAATGGAATATTTCAAACAAACCTTATTGATGAATTATCATCATTTGCCATACAAGATTTAAAAGAGAAAATCAGGTTGGAGGAATATGCGAATGAAACAGTTTGATACAAAGCTTTATTTTATAACAGACAGTTCGGGTTTTGAAGAACAGGATTTTCTCTTTCGAGTGGAGGAAGCCTTAAAAGGTGGTGTTACACTTCTTCAGCTTCGTGAGAAAAACAAGGATATCAGAGAATATATGCACTTAGCTGAAAAGGTGCATGATTTGACAAAAAAATATAATGTACCCTTGATTATTGATGACCGCATTGATGTGGCAATGGCGATAGGTGCAGAAGGTGTGCATTTAGGACAAACTGATATGCCAATCCATATTGCAAGAAAAATATCAGGTAATGATTTTATCATAGGAGTTACTGCAAAAACAGTTGCACAAGCACTTGAGGCTTATGAACAAGGTGCAGACTATCTTGGCGTAGGTGCTATATATCCAACCGCAACGAAGGTGAAAACGATTTTAACATCGGTTGAAACCTTGCAGGAGATTTGCAAAGCGGTTCCTATCCCTGTCAACGCTATTGGTGGTCTTACAAAAGATAATATAGACATCTTGAAGGATGTTGATATAGATGGAATATGTGTTGTTTCTGCCATTATGAAAGCGGACAGCCCGTTTGATTCAACAGTTAACCTTATAAAATCTGTAAAGGAAAAATTAAAAATATATGGATAAAAAATTTGCAATATTCGATTTTGACGGTACAGTTGTAGATTCAATGTGGATGTGGAACTCTTTTGGGCTTGAGTTTTTGGATAAATATGGAGCCAAATACAGACGCACAGAGATTTTAAAGGAGATAGAAAAACTTAATCTCTCCGAAGCTGCAAAGCTGTTTGTAGACGGATTTTTCCTTGATATATCTGTAGAACAAGCTGTCGATGAAATGAATAATATTGTATACAAGCATTATGAAAAAGATATTCCTGTCAAGGAAGGGATATCAGAACTTTTAGAAAGTTTAAGGATGAGTAATACCCGTATGTGTATTGTATCGGTTACGGAAGAAAGCATAATCAAGCTTTGTCTTGACAGACTTGGAATTTTAGACTGTTTTGAGTTTATATTATCTTGCGAAAATATGGGACTTTCAAAAAGAGAACCTACAATCTATCTTAAAGCTGCAGAAAGATTTAATGCAAAACCAAACGAAATTGCGGTATATGAAGATATGCCGCATACTATTAAAACTGCAAAGACGGCAGGGTTTTATACCATAGGAGTTTATGATAATCAATCTGATGAAATATGGAATTGTATATGTGATTTAGCAGATGATACAATTGATTATACAAAGGAAGTGAAAAACACGGTGAAAACAGCACTGACAATTGCAGGAAGCGACTGTTCCGGTGGAGCAGGAATTCAGGCGGATATTAAAACAATGACAACTAATGGAGTATATGCTATGAGTGCAATTACAGCACTTACTGCTCAAAATACAATGGGCGTAAACAACATTATGGAAGTAACACCGCAATTTTTAAAAGAACAACTTGATGCAATATTTACGGATATTTTTCCGGATGCTGCAAAGATTGGTATGGTAGCGTCTGCAGACTTAATAAATGTCATTGCGGAAAGATTATCTTTTTATAAAGCTCAGCATATTGTAGTGGACCCTGTAATGGTTGCAACAAGTGGTGCAAGGCTCATTAACGAAGATGCTATTTCTGTTTTAAAAGACAAACTGTTACCTCTTGCATATCTCGTAACCCCAAATATTCCTGAAGCTGAAATGCTATCAGAGATGACGATACATAACAAAGAAGATATGCTCAAATCTGCAAAGATAATAAAAGAAACTTATGGATGTAATGTGCTTCTTAAAGGAGGACATAGCACATCTGATGCGGATGACCTGTTGTTGTTTGAAGATGGAGAAGAATGGTTCTGCGGAAGACGAATAAATAATCCAAATACACATGGAACGGGATGCACGTTATCTTCTGCTATTGCTTCCAATCTTGCAAAAGGATTTGATATTAAGGAAACGGTCAAACGCTCCAAAGAATATATTTCAAGAGCACTTTCAGCAATGTTAAATTTGGGACATGGTTCAGGTCCTGTGAATCACGCATTTAATCTTAATGATTAACAGTTTTTTGGGTGATTACAACACATCTCAGCTCAACCATTTTTAGAGTATCCTTTGAGTTAATTATAGCACATACTTTGTCCGAAAATATTATCATACAGAATGATATTTTAACAAAAATAGATATTTTTAGTTGCAAAGCAGTCAAAAATATGGTAACATATAGATGGTGATGGATTTGAAAGGTCTTTATAATGTTTCGCCTTTTGTATATTCCTGCGGAAAAACTGTCAGAAACAAAAATGTTCAGCCGCACTCGGTTTCATCCGAATGTTGCAACGTGTTTATTTTTGTTACCAAAGGCAAAGCTGTGCATCGGGTAGACGGCAGAGACAGAATTCTTGAAAAAGGTACTCTTGAAATTATACCTCCGTTTTTTCATCAGGTTATATATGCAGAAAACGCTGAAGACACAGAGATTGTTTATATTTATTTTGATTTGTTTGAAAAAAGCAATACGTCGGCTTATGAAAAGAAGCCATCTATAAATGATATTTCTGCCAAAGAACTTTATTTTATAGATAAGCCATCCTGTAAGAATGCAGGGGAGTATTATAACGAGGTCAAGCTGCTCACCGAACAAATTTCAGCAAGCTATCAATCAGGTAATGAGTTTTCTGCAATTGAAAGAAAAAGTCTTATGCTTAAGCTTTTAATAATCTTTATGAAATCGAAGGAGTATGGTGAATCGGATGGTGCAAAAACTTCCTTCGGCTATGTTGCCAAAGCAATAAGATATATTGAAAAAAATATGGGGGACACCGCTCTTTGCGCAAAAGAAGTTGCAAGCTATATCGGGCTTAATACGGAATATCTTTCAAAACTATTTTTAAAACAAATTCACATTTCGCTTTCGGAACATATAAGGAATACAAGAATAAGCCGTGCAAAAGAGTTTTTCTTGCTATGCAGAAATGTTGAAGATGTGTCCTCGAAATGCGGTTTTTCGTCGGTGCAGTCTTTTTGCAGAACGTTCAAAGCTGCGACAGGCGTAACACCCACCGGATATATTAAGGAGTTGGAAAAATGAAGCTTGGAAGATACAGACACTATAAAGGCAATGAGTATGAAGTTATGGGAGTTGCCAATCATAGCGAAACTTTAGAAAAAATGGTGGTTTATAAGGCTCTTTACGGTGATGGAGAAATCTGGGTAAGACCTCTTTATATGTGGGACGAAACTGTTGAAATTGACGGAAAAACCGTTAAAAGATTTGAATTTATAGAATAAATGAACATATAATAAATAAAAAAGGAGAGATAATTATGGCAATTGTTAAAGTAACGAAAGAAAATTTTGAAGCTGAGGTTTTAAGCGGAACTGTTTTGGTTGATTTCTGGGCAGATTGGTGCGGACCATGTAAAATGCTTTCTCCGATTTTGGAAAGAGTTGCAGCAGAACACGCAAATGCTAAAATCTGCAAGATTAATGTTGATGAAAATCCTGAACTGGCAAAACAGTTTCAGGTAATGAGCATACCTATGCTTGTTGTTTTTAAAGACGGCAAAGCGGTTGATACATCGGTGGGACTTGTTTCAAAGTCAAAAATCGAGAGTATGCTCGGACTTTAGTATAAAGTTATTTTGCTAAATTACGGAAACGGTATTTTAGGGGGCTCTTTGCTCCCTTTTGTTTTGAAAATATACAAAAAATTTGTTTGACGGTACTTGATAAATTGAGCGTTTTATGGTATCATAATAACATTAAAGTATATATTAACTTAGGAGGAATCTTTATGGATAACAACAAGCGTCCTGAAACAATGGC
>CAZBJD010000083.1:0-7011 GCA_964492155.1 uncultured Eubacteriales bacterium | reverse complement strand
AACGCCAAATCCGTTAAATCCGCTGGAAAAAGTCTCGGAAATTTCAAGCCTTTCCGCACGCAAAACATTTTCCGATATAAAAACATCAAGCTTTGTAAATTCGTGATTTTTATCTGTTAAAATCTGAACACCTTTCATACATAATCCTCCTTAAAGAACATTCATAATCAAAAGCACGATAAACAACATAACAAATCTATTGTATATAATAACATCAAAAAAGCAGAAAAAACAGTTGCTTTTCGATAATAAAATTGTATTTTCCGCTAAAATATGATATTATATTAACGGTGATATAAATGATAAATGAGATTTTGGAAAATTTGAGATTTAATAGTTTTGTTCCTGCAAGCATTGTCAAGCAACATTGGACAGGAGGGAAATACAGTTATAAAAACCGTCCCCGTCCAACATACGGAATTTTACTTATGCTTCAGGGGAGAATTGACTTTGTAAGCGAAAATAAAACCTTAAAGGCAAGGGCGGGGGACATAATATTTATGCCAAAAGGCTCTTGTTATGAAGCGGTTTTTAAAAGTGAGCTGGGAGAAATAAATGATTGTCTTATTAGTTTTACTTCAGATTGTGATTTCTGCGTTGGCAATAATCCCGTAAAGCTTTTTGAAAATGCTTCCGCCGAGTGTGCTGAGGCTTTTGAAAAATTTATTGAGGAAAGTTATTTTACAGATAAAAAATCTTTAAAATGCAGAGGTATGTTTTATCTTTTGCTTGATATAATTACAGGGCAAAATGACGGCCGCAAGGATGTTATAGAAATCGCAAAAGCGTATTTGAGTCAAAACGAAAATATAAAAATAAGTGAAATTGCAAAAAAATGCCACATCAGCGAAAGCGGGCTGAGAAAACAGTTCAAAGATGCAGTTGGCGTTTCTTTGTCGGAGTACAGATTAAACATAAAAATAAACAAGGCGAAATATCTGCTTGAATCAACTGCTATGTCAGTCAAAGAAATCTCGCAAAAGCTTAATTTCTTTGATGAGGCATACTTTTGCAGAATATTTAAAAACCACGTGGGAATAACGCCAAAAAAATATTCACAAAACAAAAAACTGTAGGTTTATCCTACAGTTTTTAAAAATTGGAGCCTTTAGGCGTAAATTTAACCCCCGGTTCTACCGGGGGCGAATAAAAAAGCTTTATCTCAAGGGGAAAAGGATAGTAATGCGTTGTCATTTCAGTACCTCTTATAGAGGTTAAGCCTGTAAAAGCCCATTATAGGGGCAGTACAAGCCATCTGGTCAATCGGCGGTTTGACTATACATCCTGTGCTGCATATTGAATTTTTAATACCTGTTCCTGTGAGCTTAGTATATCCATGGTGTCTAAAATTGTGTTCTTGCCGTTAATTTCAAGAATGAAGTCATTAAGATAATCGGGGCTTTTGGCATCAAATTCAATTATTTCTTCAGCTTCTTTGAAAATATGCAGGGTTTTGCTTTGCATATTGAATTTAAGCATACCCTTCGTGCCCCAGAAATAAAAGTCCCAATATGTAGGTAAAATTCCTTTGAAGCCCGGTGCTGCGTAAGAAACATCTGCCATAACCGACATATTTTCCATTTCAATCATAAACTGACCGCAGTCTTTAAAATCAGGCTCTTTGTCTGCAAAGGCATTCCATACTCTTGCACAATTAATTTTTGTAAGATTTTTTCCTGTTATAAATCTTACAAGGTCAATACCATGAATTGCAATATCGTTTATGGTGCCGCCGTGTTTACCGTCTTCAAAATACCAGCCGGGGCGGTTGCCGTAATCCAAAAAGTGCTGACCTGTAAAGCTTACATTTAAAATTTCTCCGATTTGTCCGCTTCTGATTATTTCGCAAGCCTTGGGAACTTGCGGAAGATAGCGTAAATCGAGCATACAGCAAACCTTTAAATTTGTTGTTTCGCAAAGCTCTCTGATTTCATAAAGCGCTTTTAAGTCTGTGCACAGAGGCTTATCGCATATTACGTGTTTGCCTGCCTTGAGTGCAGAAATTATCATACTGCCTCTTTTTTGATAATAATCTCCGATTGCGATTATATCAACGGATTTATCATTTAAAATTTCTTCATAAGAATTGTAGTTAAAATTTACACCAAGGCTCTCTTTGACCGCATTTTTTGCGTTTTCATCATCTTCAAAGCATCCGATAAGCGTTACATTTTCATTGCTTGTCACTTTCTTGTAAAGTGAAAAAATATGATTATGACGAAAGCCTGCAAAAGCTATATTCATACTATTATCCTCCTTAAAATTTAACAGGTAACGGATTTTCGGCGTGAACTTGTTCAATAACACTTATTACCATAGCAGCATGTTCGGGTTTAACCGACATTTCTTCGTTTTTGGTAATTGCGTTATACATCATTTCATAAAAAAGCTGTGTGCCTTTATCAAATGCACTGCCGGTAAATTCGCCGTTTTCTTCGTGAGTTATAAGGTTTTCTTTGCAGAACGCAGGAAGACCTTCTTCGTTTTTTAATGGTTCTAAAATAAGTTTTTGTTCAGGATTTTCGCCGTCTACGATATATTTCATTTCATAACTGCCGAATTTAATGGCAGCAGAGCCTTTTGTACCCATTAATTTGATTACGTATGGGTGGGAATATGCATCATTCGAGCTGATTTCAATATCAACTACAGGCTTGTTCGGAGCAGTAAGTATGATTTTTGCATAGTCATCCGAGTCACCGCTTGATAAAACATGGTCAAGTTTTGAAAAAGCAACTTTAAAATCAGAGTCAAAAGCCAAAAGTGAAAGACCGTAACCAATAGGATGGGGACCTGTGTTATAAATATTTCCGCCCATTTTAACCTGAGTTGTCTGCCAGTCCCATCTTCTTGCAAAGTTATTGTAATTGATGTTTATCTGCTTGATTTCGCCAAGCTTTCCGCTTTTCAGCACTTCTTTTGTCCATGTAAAGAAAGGAGCAAAAAGTGACTGATGGAAAACACCAAGCACTAAATTATTGTTTTCAGCAGTTTTGATAAGGTCATCACACTCATAGCGGTTTCTTGCAAACGGTTTTTCTACTACTACATTAAGTCCGTTTTCAAGTAAATCCTTTGTAATTCTGTAATGGTCGTTTGACATTGTTGAGTTTACAACAAGATCAATGTCTTTTCTTCCGTAGAGGTCTTTGTAGTCAACCAAAACTTCGCAGCCTTCGTATTCTTCTAAGGCTCTGTTTCGTCTTTCTTCGTCTAATTCAACTACTGCAACAACATTGAAAAGTGTGTTGTTTTCTGATTTAAAGTGACGTCCGTGAATATCTCTGCCGCTTCGGCCCTGACCGATAATTGCTACATTTAATTTTTCCATAACCAGTCCTCCTGTTTATTTTTCTTAATTATAAAACATTCTTTTTGAAATGTATATAACAAAAAATGCGGTTTTATATTGCAAAAAATGTAGAAAAGGGTTATAATACAAAAAGGAGGGGTTGTTATGATAAAAAATATATCAGGATATAAAGATAACGATATTGCACATAATCATTCCGTAAATACTGCTCCCGATGACAGTGATTTCCCGTTTCACACCCATGATATTTGTGAAATTATATTTTTGAAAAGCGGAGATATTTCTGCAATTATCGGTGAAAAACAATATAAATTAAAAAAAGGCAGCATAATTATCTTCAGAGCAAATATTCCTCACAGAATAAGGATTGACGGTAAAGAACATTACGAAAGACATAATATTTTGTTTAACGAAAACAAACTTGCAAACGGCGTTTTTCATAAATTGCCAAAAGATGTTGATTTGATAAATTTTTATGATGATAATCTTTTGGATTTGTTTAATAAATTTGATTTTTATTACAACAAATTTGAAGGCGGCGACTTGAAAATTCTGGTAACAAATCTTGTTGAAGAAATTGTGTTTAATATGTATCTAAATCCTATTAAAGTGACAGAAGAAATGCAGATTTCTGTGCATCCTGCGGTTAAAAATGCGGTAGATTACATCAACAGGCGTTATACCGAGGCAATAACGATTGATGAAATAAGCAAAGTGGCTTGTGTAACCAAAAGTCATTTGCATCATTTGTTTATGGAATATATGAAAATCAGTCCCAAAAAATTTATTAATATGAAAAGACTTTCAAAAGCACAGAAAATGATAAGCAACGGAGAAAAACCGACTTCTGTTTACACCGAGTGCGGATTTGCCGATTACGGAACATTTTTCAGAAATTATACAAACCATTTTGGTTACACCCCTTCACAAAAGGATGAAATAGCATCAGAAAGAAAGATTGAGTCATAAAAAAATATGTTGTAAAAACTTTTAAGCTTTTACAACATATTTTTTAATTTTTAACAATTACACATTTTGTTGTAATGACGGAAAATCATAAAAGTCTACCTTGATAAAAAGGTGTTAATAATTAAGTCGCAATTGCTTTTAATATCAAATGCGTCAAAGTATTTGTGCTCAAGGGGAATCCATTCGCTAAAAAATCTGTCAGCCATTTCGGGATTTCTTTTCAAAACACGTTGTTTTTGCAAATTCGATGAAATATCCAAAAACACCGTTAAGTTATAATACCCTTTAAGGTCGGGATGGGTTGAATAAGCACCTTCGGTAATATTAAGCATTTTTGGTGTGATTTCAACAGGCGGCAGAACTTTAAGGCTCGCACAGTCAAAACGCTTGTATAAAATCACTTCATCTTTGCACAAAGGAACCAAAACTTCGGACAAAAAACGCTCTCTGTCAACATTCCCGCCCGGCTCGTTAAAACGCTCTTTTGTGCGTTGATGAGGCTGCAGGAAAAAATCGTCCATATGAAATAAGTTACAGTCGTAAATCTTGCAAAGCAAATCACCGAGAGTGGATTTGCCTGAGGCACTGCCGCCTTCAATCGCAAGATTAACTCTGTATTCTTTCATCATACTGTCAATTTTTGCAAAAAGCGGTAAATACGGAATATAATCGTTTGCAATTACCCGGTATGACGGCTTGTAGCAGGCCCTGAATGTGTCGGAGTGATGCAGGGCAGGGTAGCCTTTTGCTTTCCAGTCATTTAAGCTTTCATCAAATTGTGTAAGGGGTAATTTGCCTGATGTTACAAGTTCTTTTGCAACCAAAAGCTTTTCTTCCAATGCGTAAATATCACCCTTTGGGTGTTTTGCGGAAAGGAAAAAAAGTTTTCCGAGAGTTTCGGCACTCAGTCCAAGGTTAAGATATCCGAGATGAACACGCGAGTAATTGCCGTCAAGCGGCTCTATATCAGGATTTTCAGCATTTGCACCTTCTTCTTTGATATAATCAATAACAGCCTCGGGTGAAGAAATCATATGCTCACAGCCGAACACACTTTGATATAAAAATTTGAATAAATCCTGTGCTTGCATTTGGGGGTATGTTTTATAATATTCAATTAAAATCTCATGGGTTTTCATAAACTACTGCCTTTTTTATTTTACTGATTTTATAACTTTAGCTTTCTGAAGCACTATAACGATAAGCGGAATAAGTATAATCTGCAAAATAATGCCCGGAATTGCATTGGTAATTGCTCCTGCAAGAAACGCAGCAAAAGTAAATGCACCGCCTTTAATTCCCATACAAATAAACATTGCCGCACCCCAGACAAGTCTGCCGACAATCATAGCCGTTAAAAGCGAACAGTATATGTATATTTTTTTGCTTGGAAGTGCTTTGTGCATAACACCTGCCGCCGCACCATAAGCTGCAAGCTCAAATGCCATACAAATTGCGGTGGGGAACATCGGAGGCATTCCAAGTGTAAGAGAACGCAAAATCGGTGCTATAAAACCAACTAAAAGTCCCCAGGGCCATCCGCATACAAATCCGCAGATTAAAACAGGAATGTGCATAGGGCAGAGCATAGAACCGATTTCGGGAATCTGACCTGTTAAAAACGGCAATACGTAGGATAGTGCCAGAAATAATGCCGCAAGAACCAATTTGTAATTTTTGACGTGACTTTTACTCATAATAAATCCTTCTTTCCGATTACCAACAAAAATGGCGTTACTTTCTCTCCGGAGAAAATAACGCCTTCATGGCAATATATAATTTAATGTGTATAGATTAAAGAACTTCTGTTCCTGCACCGATCTTCTGAACGATGGATAAATTGTAGCATATTATGACGAACTTGTCAAGCATTTAACAATTTTTTCAGCTTTAAAATAACATCTTCGATTAAAGTGCTTGTGGGAATGTTGCTGGCTCCTGCAACAATGTTGTCGCACTTGTTCATTGGAATTAAAATCCTTGCGGCGTCTGCCTGACCTACGGCTACAGCCATTTTTGGCGTGATTTCGCCGCACAAAGAGTCTGCAATAACAATTCCGATAGGTCCTATTATCACGTCAGTCTTGCGGCAGGCAACAACTACAGGATTTTCTCCTGTTGCCCCCTCATTAGCCCCCGCTTTGAGCATAGCTGCAGTTGCAACGGAATTTGTGCCTATTGC
The DNA here is from genome assembly GCA_964492155.1 of uncultured Eubacteriales bacterium. Taxonomy (GTDB): domain Bacteria; phylum Bacillota; class Clostridia; order RGIG6154; family RGIG6154; genus RGIG2094. The sequence continues at coordinate 547 of CAZBJD010000083.1, read as the reverse complement.
GGTAATACTAACCTCGGGAAATTTTGATAAAATCTCTTTTACCAATTGAGCACCAAGCATTCCGCCATGACCGTCTATAATCGTAATGTTCATATTAAACCCTCATTTCTGATCTTGTATATTATAACACAAAAAAATGGAAATGTCTATCTGTTTTCAGATGATAGTTATAAATCGTCCAAGTGTTTTGCTTAATTGATTTAATACAGGACAACAAATTTTTTAGTGAATCAACAAAAAACAGTGTTTTCTCAAATAGATTTCAGAAAAAGTTTAGCTTGATGTCTGCTTTTAAATCTTATAATCTCAATTTATTAAAACTCGTTTCATTTTGTTCTCCAATTGTTTAAACTCTTTTTAATAGTATAATTCAAATTATGATGCAAGTCAATGCATCAACAAAAAATGCTCACATTTAAAATATAAGTGAGCATTTAGTTTGTTTTGCTTATCCTGCCTCCGCCAGCATATTCTCAATAAATATCCCATAATCTCTCGTTGGGTCATTCACAAATACATGAGTCACAGCTCCGATGAGTTTGCCATT
>CAZBJD010000082.1:0-7133 GCA_964492155.1 uncultured Eubacteriales bacterium | reverse complement strand
AACACTTCGGGAAATATGGATAAGCTTAAAATAAAATTTGATGCTATGGCATCTCATGATATCACTTATGTGGGCATCATTCAGACTGCAAGAGCGAGCGGTTTACAAGAATTTCCGCTTCCTTATGTTCTTACAAACTGTCACAACAGCTTGTGTGCAGTAGGCGGAACAATTAACGAGGATGACCATGTTTTCGGTCTTTCGGCAGCGGTTAAATATGGCGGAATTTATGTTCCTGCACATCAGGCGGTAATTCATCAGTATATGCGTGAAATGATGTCAGGCTCGGGCAAAATGATTTTAGGCTCAGACAGCCACACAAGATATGGCGCTCTTGGCACAATGGCAATCGGTGAGGGCGGCCCTGAACTTGTTAAACAGCTTTTAAACAAAACATACGATATTGATATGCCTGATGTTGTTGCTGTTTATTTGGAGGGCGACGTTAAAAAAGGCGTAGGACCTCAGGACGTTGCACTTGCTATCATAGGTGCAGTGTTTAAAAACGGTTTTGTTAAAAATTCTGTTATGGAATTTGTGGGTCCCGGTGTTAAAAATCTTCCAATTGAGTTCAGAATCGGTATTGATGTTATGACAACCGAAACAACCTGTCTTTCATCAATCTGGACTACCGATAATGAAGTTAAGGATTATTTTGAAAACCGCGGAAGAAAAGAGGCATATAAAGAACTTAAACCCGGTGACTGTGCATACTATGACAGAGCGGTTACAGTTAACCTTTCAAAGGTTAAGCCTATGATTGCAATGCCTTTCCATCCCAGCAATGTTTATACAATTGAAGATGTTGTAAACAATCCTTATGACATTCTTAAGAAAGTTGAAGACGAAGCTAAAATTCAGCTTGAAGGCACAAATGTTAATTTTAGGCTTACCGATAAAATTGTTGACGGCAAGGTTAAGGTTGAGCAGGGTATTATCGCGGGCTGTGCCGGAGGTACATTTGATAATCTTTGTGCTGCTGCAGATATTTTAAAAGGCAAATCAATCGGTAACGGTGAATTTGCAATGAGTGTTTATCCTGCAAGTCAGCCGGTGTTCATCGGTCTTACAAAAAATTCAGTTATCACAGAGCTTATGCAGGCAGGTGTTACAGTTAAAACTGCATTCTGCGGTCCTTGCTTCGGAGCGGGGGATGTTCCTGCAAACAACGGCTTGTCCGTAAGACATTCAACAAGAAACTTCCCCAACAGAGAAGGTTCAAAACCATCGGGAGGTCAGATTGCGTCTGTTGCTCTTATGGACGCCCGTTCAATTGCGGCAACTGCTGCAAACCAAGGTTTCTTAACCGCGGCAACAGACCTTGATGTTGAATATACAAATCAAAAATTTGAGTTTGATGGTACAGTTTATAAAAACAGAGTTTATAATGGTTTTGGTAAAGCAAATCAGGAAGAAGAACTTAAATTCGGTCCAAACATTGCAGACTGGCCTGAAATGAGTGAGCTTACCGATAATCTGCTGTTGAAGGTTGCTTGTGTGATTAATGACCCTGTTACTACAACAGACGAGCTTATTCCGTCAGGTGAAACTTCTTCATATCGCTCAAATCCGCTGAAGCTTGCTGAATTTGCACTTTCGAGAAAGGCTCCTGATTATGTTGGCAATGCCAAGGCAGTTCAGGTGGCAGAAAAAGCAAGACTTGCAGGCAAATGCCCGGTTGAAGCACTTCCTGAACTTGAAGAAGTGCTCAAAAAGGCAGAAAAGTATGCCGATAACATTAAAAACACAGGTATCGGCAGTCTGGTTTACGCTGTAAAACCGGGCGACGGTTCTGCAAGAGAGCAGGCTGCATCTTGCCAGAAAGTTTTGGGCGGATGGGCAAATATTGCTAACGAATATGCTACAAAGAGATACAGAAGCAATCTTATTAACTGGGGTATGCTTCCTTTGATAATCAAACAGGAAGTTAACTTTAAAAAAGACGATTATATCTTTATTCCCGATATAAAAAATGCAGTTAAAAACAAGATTGATAATATCAAGGCTTATGTTATCGGAGAAGATGTTAAAGAACTTGATTTAGAGCTTTCAAATCTTACCGACGATGAAAGACAGATTATTTTGTCGGGCTGCCTTATTAATTACTACAGAGATACAAAATAGGTTGGTGCAAATATGGATTACTATGCAGTAACGGTGCAAAGGTTAATAGAAGAATTCAGAAAAATGCCGGGAGTAGGCTCAAAGTCTGCTCAGCGTATGGCATTTTATGTGCTGGGACTTTCCGAGGAAAGGGCAGCCTCTCTGATAGGTGCAATTTCCGATGCAAAGCAAAAGGTGGGTTATTGCAGTGTTTGTTGTAACTTAACAGACGAAGAACCATGTAAGATTTGTAAAGATGCAAAAAGAGACAGGTCTGTAATTTGTGTGGTTGAATCTCCTGCCGATGTGGTTGCAATGGAAAAAACAGGTGAATTTAAAGGTCTTTACCATGTTCTTCACGGGGTTATCTCACCTATGGACGGCGTAAAGCCTGATGATATCAGAATTAAAGAACTTGTGACTCGTCTTGCAGACGATACGGTAAAAGAAGTAATCGTTGCCACAAATCCCAATATTGAAGGAGAGGCAACAGGTTCATATATTGCAAGACTTATTCTGCCTTTTGGCATTAAAGTAACAAGAATTGCAAAAGGAATACCAATCGGCGGTGATATTGAGTATGCCGACGAAGTAACGCTTACAAAGGCTTTGGAAAACAGAACCGAGATGCAGGGGTGAGATAATGCTTTTTGAAAAAATTACTTTGCTTGATGAAAATTTTAAAGTAAAAGAAAATATGTACGTGGGAACCGAAGGGGACAGGATTGCGTACGTTTCGGATGCAGTGCCCGATAAAGATTACGGCACAAAAATATGCGGTAAAAACAAGCTTTTGACAAACGGTTGGTTTAACTGCCATACACATCTTCCCATGACTCTGCTTCGAGGTTATGCGGAAAATTTAAAGCTGCAGGATTGGCTTAATACCAAGGTTTTTCCCTTTGAAGCCAAAATGAATGAGGAAGACGTTTATTATGCTGCACTTCTCGGAATGGCTGAGATGTTCAGATTTGGTACGGTAGGTGCAACGGAAATGTATTTTCATCCGCTTTCAATTTTGGAAGCCGCAAAAGCAGCGGGAATTAAATTGAATATTTGCACAGGAACAACTGAATTCGGAGATGGCGGATTAAAAGAAAACAAAAACTTCAATGAAGAATTGGATTTGCACGAAAGATGTGCAAAAATGGCAGACGGAAGAATAAAAGCAGATTTCAGCCTTCATTCTGAATATATTACAACAGAAAAAATCGTAAAAGAACTTGGAGAGTATTTGAAGGGCAAAAATGAGAGAGTTCATATTCACGTTTCCGAAACAAAAAAAGAAACTGATGAGTGCATAGCCCGTCACGGACTTACACCTGCGGCATACTTGGAAAAATGCGGAATTATGAACGCAAAGGTAAATGCGGCTCACTCGGTGTGGCTTACCGATGATGACCTTGAAATATACAAAAAGTATGATGTAACTGCGGTCCACAATCCTATGAGCAATTTAAAGCTTGGGAGCGGATTTGCGAGAGTTGAAAAAATGCTTGGTATGGGAATAAATGTTGCAATAGGTACAGACGGCGTTGCAAGCAACAACAACTTTAATTTGCTTGAAGACTTGCGTTTTGCGTCAATAATGCACAACCCCACGAACGAGTTTGCAGATGTAATAAGCCCCGAAGTTCTTGTTAAAATAGGCACGTTGAACGGTGCAAAAGCTCAGGGACGAGAAAACTGCGGCACTATAAAAGCGGGAAACAAAGCGGATTTTGCTGTCTATGATTTGAACGAAGTTTCAATGAAACCCGTTCACAATCTTTTGAATAACTTTATTTATTCAATGCCGGGCGGCGGTGTGCTGCAAACAGTTGTTGACGGGAAAATCGTTTATGACAACGGGAAGTTTACCACAATTGACATAGAGTCGGTTGCTGAAAAGGTTGAAAAATCAAGAAAAAGAATATTATCAGAGCTTTAAAAAACTGCAGCACCGCTTTTTAAGTGGTGCTGCACGGCTGAATTATTCTACTATTTCAAATTCATCTAATCCCGCTCCGCATAAGGGACAGACAAAATCATCGGGAAGCTCCCCGAATGAAGTTCCGGGCTCAATGTCTGCATCAATATCGCCCGCTTCGGGATCGTACACATACCCGCACAATACACATTCATATTTATCCATTTTCTTTTCCTCCTCGGTGTGACATATAAAATATTGAATAATTGATGGGGCATTTGCAAATACACAATGAAAGGATTGTTTACTTTGGACAAAATGGTTGTAAAAACACATCCTAAAATAAATATTTCACTCGACGTACTTTCAAAAAGACCTGATGGTTATCACGAGGTTAAAATGGTTATGCAAAGCCTCGCAATTTACGATTCGGTCAGTATTGAACTTACAAACGATGGTGAAATAAGCATAGGAACAAATGTTAAATACATTCCAAATGACAAGTCAAACATTGCATATAAGGCAGCTGCCTTGTTTATAGATTATTTTAACATAAAAAAAACCGGTGTCAAGATGTTTATAGAAAAAAATATTCCTGTTGCGGCAGGAATGGCAGGGGGAAGCTGTAATGCGGCAGGAGTTTTAAAGGCATTGAACAGCTTAACGGGTATTAACTGCGATGAAAAAACTTTAATGGAAATCGGCGTTAAAATCGGTGCGGATGTTCCATATTGTATATATGGTAAAACTGCTTTGGCAGAAGGACTGGGAGAAATTTTAACTCCTTTGAAGCAGTTCCCCGAAACGGTTGTGTGTCTTGCAAAACCCGATGTGTCGGTGAGCACCGCAGAAATTTTTAAAAGCTTAGATGCCAAAAAAATCGATGCACACCCCGATACAAAAGGAATTATTTCTGCAATTGAAGCAGGAGACATTTATTCGGTCAGCAGAAGAATGTATAATGTGCTTGAAACTGTAACTGCCAAGAAGCTGCCCATAATTAACGAGCTTAAGGGGATAATGCTGGATTACGGTGCCATAGGAACAATTATGACCGGAAGCGGACCCACGGTTTTTGGATTGTTTGAAAATGAAATTCAGGCAAAAAAAGCGGCAGAAGAACTATCAAAATATGTTTCGTACACCTGCGTTACAAAAACAATTTAGTATAAAAAGTTTAAAATTTGTCTATAATCACCGTTAAGAGGTGACCTGAAATGAAAAGATTTACAGTAGTATTTTTTATTGCGGCACTAATCGTCAGTGCCGCTTTTAATTACGGTCTGGCACAAAGCGAACGAATATCGGGTTCTGTTTTAAGACTTCATATTTTAGCTGAAAGCGACTCGGATTACGACCAGAGCATAAAGCTTGAAATCCGTGATAAGGTTTTAGAAAAATACGGCGGGATTTTAGACGGTGCAGGGGATACCTGTGATGCGGAAAAAGTAATTTCATCCCAATTGCCCCAAATAAAAAAAGATGTGGACGTGTGGCTTGAGGAAATGGGAGCAACCTATAGGTCAAATGTGTATATAGCTTATTCAAAGTTTCCCACCAAGCATTACGGTAAAATCAGTCTGCCTGCGGGAAATTACAAAGCACTTAAAATTGAACTTGGTGAAGGGAATGGGCAAAATTGGTGGTGCGTAATGTTCCCGCCTGTGTGTTTTGCAGAGGGCGGAATTAAGCAGATAAGCGACAAAGAGTATGATAAACTCAAAAAAGAGCTTGGCAAGACCGCTTTTGAAATTGTAACGGGCGAGGGAGAGCGGGTTATACTTATATTTAAAATTGTTGAAATTGTAAATAACATCATAGGTTGACTTTTTTCGCAAAAAGTGATACAATAATCAAAATATTTAATAGCGGAAGGAAGATAACAATGAACTATGATGACGAATTGAGCGTATTAAGACATACTGCATCCCACGTTATGGCGCAGGCAGTTTTAAGACTTTATCCCGGTACAAAGCTCGCAATCGGTCCTGCTATTGATGACGGCTTTTACTATGATTTTGATACTACCACCCCGCTTACCAATGAAGATTTGGAAAAAATTGAAGCGGAAATGAAAAAAATTGCTAAGGAAAACCTGAAAATCGAAAGATTTGAGCTTCCCAGAGATGAGGCTTTAGAACTTATGAAGGATCAGCCTTATAAAATCGAGCTTATTAACGACCTTCCCGAGGGAGAAACAATCTCATTTTATAAGCAGGGAGAATTTACAGACCTTTGTGCAGGTCCGCATCTTAACTATACTTCAAAGGTTAAGGCGTTTAAACTCTTAAGCGTTACAGGTGCATACTGGAGAGGTAATGAGAAAAATAAAATGCTCCAGAGAATTTATGCAACTGCTTTTGCAAATAAAGACGATTTGGCGGTTCATCTGGAACAGCTTGAAGAAGCAAGAAAGCGCGACCATAATAAATTGGGCCGAGAACTCGGAATTTTCACAACATGCGACCTTATCGGTCAGGGACTTCCGATTATGCTTCCAAAAGGAACAAAAATTTTGCAGATACTTCAGAGATTTGTTGAAGATATGGAAGAAAGACACGGCTGGCTCAGAACGAAAACTCCATATATGGCTAAAAGCGACCTTTATAAGCTTTCGGGTCACTGGGATCATTACCAGGACGGAATGTTTGTAATGGGCGACGAAAAAACCGATAAAGAAGTTTTTGCATTGCGTCCCATGACATGTCCTTTCCAGTATCAGGCATATCTCAGTGAAATGAGATCATACCGTGATTTGCCGCTCCGTTACGGCGAAACTTCAACTCTTTTCAGAAACGAAGCATCGGGCGAAATGCATGGTCTTATCAGAGTAAGACAGTTTACTATTTCGGAAGGTCACCTGATGTGCCGTCCCGATCAGTTGGAGCAGGAATTCAAAACTTGTCTTGAAATGGCAAACTATATGTTGAAAACACTTGGCTTGTACGAAGATGTTTCATACAGATTTTCACAGTGGGATCCCGATGATAAAGAAAAATATATCGGAACCAAAGAACAGTGGGATGAAGCTCAGGGTACAATGAAAAATATTCTCGACCACCTGGAAATCCCTTATGTAATCGGTATCGGTGAAGCGGCATTCTACGGTCCTAAGCTTGAT
>CAZBJD010000081.1:0-7259 GCA_964492155.1 uncultured Eubacteriales bacterium | reverse complement strand
TCAAGCATTTTATTTCTTTTGTTATCATCAAGCTCCCAGAGATATCCCAAAAGGGTATTATTATCGTGAGTGCCTGTGTACGCTACGCAGTTGTTGGGATAATTATGGGGCTTGTGTGTACTGTCACCATCACCTAAAAATCCAAACTGAAATACTCTCATTCCGGGAAATCCGCTTTCTTCTACAAGCTTTTCAACCTCAGGGGTAATGTCACCTAAATCTTCTGCAATAATCTCGATATCGCCTGACGCATTTTTTATCACCTTGATAAGCTCCATACCGGGACCTTTCTTCCAGCTTCCTTCTTTAGCGGTTTTTGCATTCGCAGGAACTGCCCAATATGACTCAATACCTCTGAAATGGTCAATTCTTATGGCATCAAACATTGTTCCCATATGCTTTATTCGGTCGCACCACCATTTGAAGCCATCCTTTTTCATTTCGTCCCAATTATACAAGGGATTGCCCCAAAGCTGACCGTCTTCACTGAAATAATCGGGCGGAACACCTGCAACCAAAGTCGGTTTTCCGTCTGCATCAAGGCAATACTGCTCTTTATTACTCCACACATCGCAGCTGTCAAGTGAAACATAAATGGGAATATCTCCAATCAGCTTTATTCCTTTTTGATTTGCATATTTTTTAATTTCTGCCCATTGAGTAAAAAATTCATACTGTATAAACTTCCACGCGAATAAAATTTCACTGTCAACCTCATCAGTTTGCCATTCGTACCAGGGCAGTTCGTTATTAGACGCTTTCAATGCCATAAACTTGCAGAAATACGAAAGATACGGATTGTTTTCGATAAATTTTTCTACTTCTTCTTTATTTTTTACCCGTTTTGCTGCTTCTGCCAGAAGCTTTACACGGTTATGATAAAGTCTTACATACTCACACACATAAGGATTTTGCTGATGGTGTTCTGAAAGTTCTTCATCAGTAACAAGCCCCTTTTTATGCAATACATTCAAATCGACAAAATAAGGATTTCCTCCAAAAGTTGAATAAGACTTATATGGGGAATTGCACTCGTCTACCATACAAAACGGCAGCACCTGCCAGTATGAAAATCCCGCATCAGACAAAAAATCTATAAAATATTTTGCCTCATCTCCAAAGCTTCCGATGGAATAATCACCGTAAAGTGATGAAATATGCATTAAAACTCCGCTTTTCCGTTCCATAAATTATGCTCCTTTTTTATAAAATAATCTCAATCTTATCTTTAATAAGTAATAAACCGGTTTGGTCTTGATATAAATCTTACTTTTCTATATTTTTATATTTCACAAATCACCATATTATCATACAAAAATAACAATGTTATATTCCAAACATTGTTATTTTACTTATCAGTAACAGATTTTGCCGGGATTTAAAATATTCTTTTCGTCAAATACTTTCTTAATCCCCTGCATCAAAGCGATAGGTGTATCGCCGTAAAGTTCTTTAAGGTATCCTTTTTTTGCAAATCCTATTCCATGCTCGCCTGACACAAGTCCGCCGAGTTGTTCTGCTTTGTTATACATTTTATCAAAGCATTTTTCAAGAACCTCATCCCATTCTTTATCACCCAACTCGTCTCTGCAGATATAAATATGCAAGTTACCGTCTCCTGCGTGGCCGAAGCTTGGAATTCTCACGTTCATTTCTTCTGCCAGAGTATGAGTAAATTTAATAAATTCATCAACCTTGTTTACAGGCACAACAACGTCGCATTCATCCATTTCCGTAGTTGAAGCTTTGATTGCCTCAAGAAAAGCTCCGCGGGCAGACCATACCGCCTTTTTACGTTCTTCTGTGTCAACAATATACACATCAATTGCACCGATTTCAAGACAAAGGTCTGCAACTGCTTTCATATCGGCTTCTACCTGTGCATCTGTGTTTCCGTCGAAAGTTAAAAGTATGTACGCATCATTTTTGGTATCGGGGAATTTTTTTCCAAGATAGTCCTCTGAGAACAAAATGGTATCCCTTGACATATATTCGATTGCAGTAGGTGTTACCTTTGATCTGAAAATCTGCGGAACCGCTTCAATCGCACTTTTCATATCTTTGAAAGGCACTAAAAGGCTGACAGAAATTTTCGGCAAAGGAACAAGTTTTAAAACCGCTTCCGTAATAATACAAAGCGTTCCTTCAGAACCGACAACCAGGTCTTTTAAACTGTAACCGGAACTGTTTTTGGCAACCTTTGCACCAAGATTTAAAATTTCGCCGTTTGGCATTACAACCGTAAGTGCTCTTACATAATCTCTTGTAACGCCGTATTTTACTGCTCTCATACCTCCTGCGTTGGTTGAAATATTACCGCCTATTGTTGCAGATTTTTCACCCGGGTCAGGCGGATACAAAAAGTCATTTTCTTCTGCAAATGCCGCAAGCTCCATCAAAAGTACGCCGGGCTGAACCGTAACCGTTAAATTATCACGGTCAAGCTCTAAAATCTTATTCATTTGCGTTGTTTCAAGCAGAATTCCGCCTTCAATTGGAACTGCCGCACCAACCAGTCCTGTTCCGCTTCCTCTTACAGTTACGGGAATTGTCTTTTCCCACGCAAGCTTCATAACAGCAGAAATTTCCTCGGTTGTATGTACGCGCACAAGAACATCAGGCATTTTTTCAATGCCTCCAAGCTCATCATGTCCGTAATCAGGACTTATGGCGTTACCTGATATAACATTTTCCTGTCCTGCAATTTCACATAAAGCTTTTATATCTTCACTTGTTATTTTATTATACATCAGCCTGCACCTCCTTGATTTTTGCTATAAGACGCGGCACTATTTCATTTACATCCCCGACAATCTGATAGTGTGCCACATCGAATATAGGTGCTGATTTATCTGTATTTATCGCAACAATACAGTCAGATGACTTCATACCAGCCGCAAACTGCACCGCTCCCGAAATTCCGAGACAGATTATAAATTTCGGTTTAACAGTTCTTCCCGACAAACCAATCTGATGCTTTGCATCAAAGATATTACCTTCAACCAAAGGCCTGCTGCAAGCAAGCACACCGCCCAACAGGTCCGCAAGCTCTTTTGCGTTTTTACGCATTCCCTCACTCATAGCACCTCTGCCTACCGCAACGATAACATCAGACTCTGAAATATCAATATCCTTGGGCTTATTCTCAGATGAAATAACTTCAATTGCAGAAGCAAGCTTTTCAGATGATATTTCCATTTTGATGATTTCACCTGATGCAATGTCCTCCGGTTTGGGTTCGTTAAACACCTTATATCTTACTGTGCAGAACTGCGGACGGGTATCGGGAGATATAATTTGTGCCATAATATTTCCCCCGAAAGCAGGTCTTATCTGAACAAGGTCAGTATTTTCTTTCATTTCAAGAACTGTGCAATCGGCAGTAAGTCCTGCTCTGCATCTCGCTGCGACACGCGGAGCAAGCTGTCTGCCGAGATTTGTTGCACCAACAAGAATTGATGACGGCTTGATTTTTTCAATAAAATCGCAAAATGCCGCCGTATACGGCTCAATCCTGAAATTTTCAAAAGCAATATCATCATAAACAAACACTTTATCTGCTCCGTAGTGCAAAAGCTTGTTTATTCCTCCGCCTGAATTATTACCAATTACCAAAGCATAAACAGGGTGATTTGTTACCTTCGCAAGCTCTTTAGCCTTGCCTAAAAGCTCATATGTAACACGGTGGATTTTATCGCCGCAATGGTCCACATAAACGCATATACCCTGCCACAATGATTTATCAACCGAAGCTTTTACTTCTTCAATATACTCAACTGCACCTTCGCCTTTTCTGACACACATTTTGCACATTTTACAAGCAGAAGAAATGTCGAGTTTTGAACTTTCATAGGTAATGGCGCCAAAAGGACAAAGCTTGATAAGATTTTCAGCTTTTTCAGGTGTAACCATATTTTGATTTATAATAAGTTTGCCCATTTTTCAGACACCTCCTATATCAGTTTACGGTCTGAGATAAGACCGTACAAACTTTCTGTCTGTTCTTCAGCATTTCCCTCAACAGAATACTTTTGGGTATTCTTTTCCGGCGGGAAAATTCTTTCCACCTGAGTTGCCGAGCCTGAAAGTCCGTAGTTGTCGGGATTTTTGTCTTCAAAATCGTCAAACCCGATAAATTTAACCATATCGTCTGTAACACTTTGCTTAACCCTGTAAGAAGGAAGTCTTGGTGAATTAATATCACCGTCAACCGAAATAACACAAGGCATTTTAACTGACATTTTAACAATCTTTTCGTCTAAAGATGCAGTAAGATAAATCTTTCCGTCTTTGATTTCATCAACCGACAAAACGTTTGAAACATTTGGAAGTCCCAAAAATTCCGAAACCTCCGCACCAACCTGAGCGGTGTCTCCGTCAGTTGTCTGCTTTCCGCATATTATCAGGTCAAACTCGCCTGCCTTTTTAATTCCCTGAGAAATGGTATAGGCAGTAGCTAAAACATCTGCCCCTGCAAACTTGCGGTCTGACAAAACAGTTCCGCATTTTGCTCCCATACATATCGACTCCACAATAACCCCCTTCGCCTGAGGCGGTCCCATTGTGATTGTCTGAATTTCACCGCCGTATTTTTCAGTTAAGCTGAGTGCAAGCTCAATTCCGTATAAATCATACGGATTCATTTTGCTTTGCACGCCGTCTCTTTTTAATACACCTGTAACAGGATCGACTTCAACATTGCTTGAACCCGGCACCTGTTTTACACAAACTAAAATATTCAAATTCCCCACTCCTTTTTGTTTTTTCAATTTATATATCGTCTGAAAATGATTTCAAAAGCAAAACTGTATTAGGCTTTAATTCCAAACAACAACCTGTATTTATAAAGCCAACACTTTCTGCACCTTTTATTGATAAATCTGCTTCACACTATATAAAAATTCATTCCGGATTTTTATGTAATTCCATTCATTTAAAATGCTTTCAGTATTTGTATAACCATATTCATTCAGTTTTTTCTGACAAATCCGCTTCGTTTATACATTTTTTCAGGCAAAAAACCATAACAATGCCGGGAGAAAAAGTCCGGCGGTACACGCTTACCATCACGGGTAAGCCATTTAAAAAAGTTTTCTATCCATTCTTCTCGGTAAGCACTGGTATGCCCGCCGATTTTAAGGTTTGGAAAACGCTCCTTAAGGTGTGTTGCAACAATTTCATAAAATTCATAAAACTGAAGCACAGTACCTCCCCATATACGCTTATTAGGACTATCTTCAGGGTCAAGAGCCGGTTCCTTTCATCACTTTTATTGCAAACTCGTATCGGTTTTGTAAGACTTCCTCATACACTAATTATATCAAATATCCGACACATCATCAATAGAAACCCAAATTATTTTTTTACCACAACAGACACCCCGTCGGGTATTGCTGCAATTTTAATATCTTCTTTTCCCAAAAGCTCTTTTGCCTTTTTTATTGCTTCATCAATTGAATGTGCAGGAATCATATGCATTTTTTCTATCACATTATCAGGCATTTCGGAAACATATATCACCCTTGCATGCATCAGTATCCGAAGAAGCATTTGTGATTCCCATTGGTCGGGAACTGTTTCATTCCGTCCTCTTTGTAAGAAAATCTCCATAGTTTTATAAATATCTTCTTCATCTGCAAGCTGATGGTAAAAATCATCTCCACCCGTGCCTGTGCAAGACTCTGCAAGCATAATAATCACGCCGTCTTTTTTAACGGTTGCTTCCGCTGCGGTCATTCCTTTAACCGCCTGATACACATTCTGGTCAAGAGGATATCCGCCGTTGGTCGAAATTGCAACATCGCAGTCCTTTGCTTTAACTCCGCAAAGTGATGATAAAAAGTCTGTTCCTTTTTTGTGAGCCGCTTCCAAATCTCCGGCTGTTGCAAAAATAACATTTTTTTCGGCATCCAGAACAACATTTACTATAAACTTCAGTTTTGCAGTCTTTGCCGCCCAAAGCATATCTTTATGTATCGGATTGTTCTCAAGTATTCCTGTTCTGGAATTAGGGTGAGCAATAAACTCCGAGCAATGATTTGCAAGCACTGTTGTTCTTCCTGCAATTCCGGGCAGAACACTTTTTCTGCCACCTGAGTATCCCGCAAAGAAGTGCGGCTCAATAAACCCCTCGGACACAAGCAAATCCGCCTCACAGGCAAGCCTGTTGATTTCACACTCTCCGCCTGAAGGAAGCGTACCGATATTGACAAGCATATCGTTTTCGTCGCAGTCATGGATATATATTTTTTCGTTCTTGACAATCTCTGCACCGAACTTTCCGATAAGTTCTTCCCTTGTAGTCCCGCGATGGCATCCCGTTGCAATAAGAATTGTAATATCAGCCTCAGGATTACCGTTTCTGATTTCTTCAAGTATCAAAGGCATAATAATTTTACTCGGCACAGGTCTTGTGTGGTCGCTTGCAATTATAACAATCTTTTTCTTGCCCTTTGCAAGCCGGCAAAGTCTTTCAGAGCCTTCGGGATTTTCTAATGCCCTTTTAACAAGCTCCGTACCGCCCGCCTCCGCTTTGTACTTTTCGATAGATGAAACTAATACTCCTCCAAGTTCATCTTCTTTAAATTCATATTCCATTTTTGTTTTTCCATATGGAAATAATATCTTTTTCATATTCAAACTCCTATTTCAAATATACAACTCAAGTATAACACTCTTTTTGCAATAATTCAAGAAAAAAAGCACGATCAGAACAGACATTATCTGTTTGACCGTAAAAGATGTGAAAGCAGAACAATATAGGTGCATGGTAGTTTTAAGAACATTTCAAATAGACTACTCGTCAATAAAACTGAATATATCTTCAACCTTACATTCAAAAACTTTCGCAATATCCATAGCAAGTTTTAGTGATGGATTATATTTTCCATTTTCTAAATTGCATATTGTTTCTCTTCTTACACCTACCAGTTCGGCTTGTTGCATGTTGTGTTCCCTGCGATATTTATGTATTCTTGTTTTAAGTATTGGCATTTCATTCACCATCTCTCTGATATACCTATAATTATAGGCACCACAGTTTTTATACTTACAAATGACAATTTTTAGAGAAAAGTGAAAAGATAATAGTACAAAAAGGATACCAATTTGGTATCCTTTTGATGTTGGCTTTCACATTCATAATAGATGCAGTAATATTTAGGCGATATACTCGCTCTCGCTCGTGCGATATGATATAAATTCCTTTTCTCGTTGCCGAAGGCAACATATCGCATCCGTCAGGATATATCGCACCGAAG
>CAZBJD010000080.1:0-7301 GCA_964492155.1 uncultured Eubacteriales bacterium | reverse complement strand
ATTTCGGCTTAATCCCCTTGCACAGGGGAGCCTTCTGGAGGAAATTTCGGCTTAATCCCCGCTTGCACTGGGGAGCTTTTTGGTGAATTATTTAAAATTTGTTTCCACAAACTCGTCAATTTTACTTTCGTCTACGCGGACATATATTCCGCTTGGGGACATATATGTTGGAAGCTCAAGCGTATTGATGGAATCAACGCCGCTGCCCTTTACTGCCCTTGCAAGCTTTGTTACGTCGGACACAGAAAGGCTTGATGTGATATTATCTTCAACGGCAGAAAAAATCTTACCTGCCTTTAATATATATTTCACCTTTGCTTTTTGCTCAAATGCGGCTTTGATGAAATCCTGCTGCACCTGAATTCTCTGCAAATCTCCCATCGGGTACTGGCGAAATCTTAAAAGCTGCAATGCTTTGTCGCCGTCTAAGGTTTGCAGACCTTCATCAAGGTCAATCACCAAATCCTGATAAGGGTCTTTATACCACATATCCTGCGGAACATAAAACTCAACACCATCAACTGCGTCAACAATATCGCTCACTGCCTGAAAATTCACTTTCACAAAATCGTGAATGGGAATTCCCGTAATTTCCTTAACTTTTTCAATGGCAAGCGATTCTTCACCGATTGAAAGGGCGGCGTTTATCTTCTGATAGTTATATCCGACTTTTATTCTCGTATCTCTCGGGATTGAAACTGAATTTATGGTGTTTTCCTTATCGGAAAAGGAGAAAATCATCATAACATCCGACCTTAAGCCGCTTTTATCCGTTCCCATAACCAAAATGTTGCGTCTTGCTCCTTTTTTATACTCGTCAAGGACGTCTATTTTCTCGCCCGAGCCGATATCCGAATAGTAAAACTTGCCGAAGCAGACAACCACAATAATTGCAGCAAGTATTAATGTAAAGCTTATGAATGTTTTAAAAAATTTTTTAATATTCAACTCTGAACACCTTCCGAATTACTCGGTTTCTCCCTGCACAAAATCCCACAGAGATTCTGCCATCTGAATTTGCATCTGTGCGCTCTTAATCGCTTCTTCGTTGCCCTCTGCTTTAGCTTTTTCCAAAGCTTCCAATCCCTGCTGCATAATAGCAACCGCTGCCTGACGGTTCTGATACTGCTCCACATCCTCCTGAGCTACCTTGCCTGCCTGATTTTTCAAATCTTCAGCCATTTTATCAGCAGATGCTTTTGCCGCATCAATATCACTCTGCTCAACACTCATAGGGTCTTCCGCGATTTTTTTGTTAATGTCGCCTGTTGCTTCTTCTACAAGATTTTCTTCCACTTTCTGCGGAGGAACTTCCTCATTTTTTTCTTTATTTCCGCACGATGTGCAAAATACAAGCATTACGCACATTAAAAGTGCTGATATCTTTTTCATATTCATTCTCCTTTTTAGTTTTTTAAACTGTGTATCGGTGCCGGAATTCTTCCGCCGCGTTTTATGAATTTTTCTGCACTCCAGGGCGAAACTTCCATAACAGGTGCTTCACCTAAGAGCCCGCCAAACTGCACCATATCTCCTTTTTTAGTGCCCGGGGCAGGGATAATTCTTACAGCAGTTGTTTTCTGATTTATCATTCCGATTGCCGCTTCGTCTGCGATAATTGCAGCAATTGTTTCGGCTGAAGTATCCCCCGGAACTGCTATCATATCAAGTCCTACAGAGCATACACAGGTCATTGCCTCAAGCTTGGAAAGTGAAAGTGCTTCGCACTTTGCCGCCGCAATCATACCTGCATCTTCACTGACGGGAATAAACGCTCCCGAAAGTCCGCCAACCGAGCTTGACGCCATAACGCCGCCCTTTTTAACTGCATCATTCAAAAGAGCAAGGGCTGCAGTTGTTCCATGGGTTCCGCACTTTTCGAGCCCCATTTCTTCCAATATATATGCAACACTGTCACCGATTGCAGGAGTTGGTGCCAAAGACAAATCCACAATTCCAAAAGGAACATTAAGGCGTTTTGCTGCCTCTTTCGCTACCATCTGACCTACTCTTGTTATCTTAAAGGCTGTCTTTTTGATAATCTCGGCTACCTGCAAAAAGTCTGCATCGGGATACTTTTCAAGCTCGCATTTTACAACGCCCGGGCCGCTTACGCCGACGTTTATAACACATTCTCCCTCCGAAACGCCATGAAAAGCACCTGCCATAAAAGGATTATCCTCCACTGCGTTGCAAAATACAACAAATTTTGCACAAGCCATTGCGTTATCATCTTTCGTAAGGAAAGCACACTTTTTAACAATTTTTCCCACATGATAAACCGCGTCCATATTTATGCCCGCTTTTGTGCTTCCGATGTTTACGGAAGAACAAAGTCTTGAAGTAACCGACAGTGCCTCGGGAATTGAGTCAATAAACATTTTATCTTTATCGGTATAGCCCTTCTGAACAAGGGCAGAATACCCGCCGATAAAGTTAACTCCCAAACGTTCTGCCGCCCTGTCAAGAGTTTTTGCGTATTCCACATAATCCTCTTTTTTTGCAGCGGGCGTTAAAAGAGAAACCGGTGTTACCGATATTCTTTTATTAATAATCGGTATCCCGTATTCTTTTTCAATATCTTCGCCTGTTTTTACAAGGTCTTTTGCGTATTTTGTTATTTTATTATAGATGTTTTCACAGGTTTTTTCAACACTCTCGCTGCTGCAATCTATAAGCGAAATTCCCATTGTAATTGTTCTGATATCAAGATTTTCTTTTTTTATCATCTTGATGGTTTCAAGAATCTCGTATGTGTCTATCATGAAATCACCTCTTAAATTCTGTGCATTGATTTGTAAATTTCTTCACGGGTTACGGTTATTTCAACACCGATTTCCTCGCCCAAAGCTTTCATATCCGAAACAAGTACAGAAAAATCGGTCTCCTTTGATTTTACGTTCACAATCATAACCATTGAAAAAATATCTCCCATAATTGTCTGGGTGATGTCTAAAATATTAACATTTGCTTCAAAAAGCTTTGTGCTTATTTTTGCAATAATTCCCGGTTTGTCAACACCGATTACTGTAACAACTGCTCTCATTTTTGTCCTCCTTTGCGTCTGCTCTCTAAAGCACTATACATAAATATTCCCGCACTTACAGAAGCATTTAATGACTCTACTTCTCCCATCATGGGGATATTTACCATAAAGTCACATTCTTTTTTAACCGTTGGGCTTATTCCTTTGCCCTCGTTTCCTATTACAATGCCGATTTTCCCTGAAAAATCAGTATCAAAAATATCTTTTTCGCCATTCATATCGGCACCGTAAAACCATACGCCGTACTCTTTAAGCTTTTTCATAGTCTGCACAAGGTTTGTCACCTTTGCAACAGGCGTGTAAAAGCAAGCACCCGCCGCCGTCTTTGCAACAGTTGCGGTAATATATGCACTTCTGTGTTTGGGGATTATCACCCCGTGAGCACCCGACGCATTGGCAGTTCTGATAATCGCACCTAAATTATGCGGGTCTTCGATTTCATCAAGCAAAACCACAAAAAGCGGTTCGTTTTTGTCCTCCGCATTTTTGATAATATCCTCAACCGACACATAATCAACAGGCGAAACATTTGCAACAACACCCTGACTTGAAGAAATATCCGACATTTCGGAAAATTTCTTTTTATCAATCTCAACAACGGGTATTTTGTTATCCCTTGCCATTGCCTTGATTTTTATAACCGAGCCGTGGGACTCCCCCTTCAAAACATAGATTTTATCAATGCTTCTGCCCGATTTTATTGCCTCTATAACAGGGTTTCTGCCTTCTATTTTAAACGTCTGTTCCATTTGTGTCCTCCGTTTTTTTACTTTTTATAAATTTAAAAGCATCAGACAAAGCATAAAATGCCGCGGGCAGAAGTGAAGCAATCACTGCCGCCTCGGAATGTCTTGCATCAAATCCAAACAGATTTTTTATGTCCGGTACAAACAAAGCCATTAAAACAAGCACTGCATATAAAACAATCACGCCCCCAAGCTCTGCCAGCTCTTTTTTGCCTTCTTTAAGAACAAACGCACCTTTTCTCATATATAAAGTTACAAAAAGTGCACTTAAAACAAAGAATACAAACACGGCAGTCTGGGCATTCTTATATGCCATTGCATCAGACAACCCCGTAACAAAATATTTTGTTCTTATGAAAATCGCAAGTGCAGCAAGTGCCATAACTACTCCCCACGCGATTATTCTTGTCCACATTTTAAGGAAAATACTGTTTTGTGCCTTTACATTTTTGAGTGTGTGGCTTTCCCATTCACCGCCGAACGGAAGCACAAAAGGCAAAATTCCTGCAGTAAGTATTCCGATTGCCAGCACCTGCACCGCCAAAACAGGTATCTTGTTTGTTACAAGCATTGCAAACAATGCAAAAAGCATTTGTGCAATTGCACCTGAAATCATAAATCTAAGAGATTTTCTTACATCCAAATAAAGCTTTTGTGCCTGTTTTATGGTATTTACAAAATCTGACAATGCTCCGTTTGTTACAACGTTTGCCCGTCTTGTTGCGGCTTCTGCACCGCTTTTCCCCGAAACCGAAATTTCAGCAGTTTCAAGAGCCTTCTGATCGCAGACGCTGTCTGAAATCATACAAACGGTTTTCCCGGTTCTCTTGAAGCTTTCAAGAATTCTCATTTTATCATCAGGATAAAGCTCGGCAAAAACCGCGATATTTTCAAGCTTTTCATCAAGCTCTGAGTCCTGCATATCATTAAGCTGCTTTCCTGTAACCGTCATACTGCCTTCGGTCATAAGTCCGCACTCTTTTGCAACAAACTCCGCAAGCTTTGCATTATCGTATGTGGCAATCACAGGCTTAATCCCTGCCTGCACAAGCTCTCTTACCGCCTGCACAGAGTCTTCTCTTATCTGATTTTCAATCAAAAGTGCTCCGACAAACGTAAGACCTTTTTCTGCAAGCTCCCTGTCTGCAAGCTCGTTTGTATCTTTGTATGCAACCGCAACAGTTTTAAATCCGCTTTCAACTGCACGGTTATATTTCTCTGTCAATGACGCTTTAAGCTCGTCGGTCATCTCATCAAGGCTGGTGCTTGAAACTGCATGTGTGCAGCGGCTTATTACCTCGTTTAAATCGCCTTTTGTAATAATTCTGTATCCGTCACCCGTCTGTGCAACAGTTGTCATAAGCTTTTCCTTAACATCAAAGGGATACCTTTTTGCAATTTCAAATCCCTTGGTATCTATTCCCTGTGCATCTGCTGCATTAAGGATTGCAGAATCAACTGCATACTCCTCTCCGGGATTTTTTTCTTTTTCAGGCTCGGTGCAAATTGCCCCGAACTCTAAAATAATCCTCAAAATACTTTTTTCCGCCGCCGATAAACTGTCTGCATTTATTGTCCATTCGCCTTCTGTTGTAAACACACCGTGTAATTCGGTTGTATTTTTTGTTATAATTCCCGATTTTGCAGTAACAACCACATCACAAAGTGCAAGCTTTTCTGCAACCGCTTCGGTTTTGATAAGACTTCCGCCCTCTGCCGCTTTGAGCATACCGTGGTTAACCGTATAAGAAATAACAGAAGACATTCTTGAAGGAATTAAAACCGCACCGAGAGCCAGGCAAAGCATAGCAGATTCAAGTGCATCTGCCCCCGAAAAAATACATATGCAAAGAAGTGCTGCAAGAAGCAGGAAAGAAATTGCCGACAACACCTTGCCAACTTCTGAAAGCTTGTCCTGCATATATGATTTTTCTGCCGTTTCGGGATTTTCTTTTTTAATTTCCGATAAAAGTGTATTTCCGCCCACTTCGCATGCTACCATACGGCAGTTTCCCGAAACAACCGAACTTCCCTCGTAAAGCATATTAACACGGTCTTTTATTTCGGTTTCTTCCGAAAGCTCCGCATTTTCCGACTTTTTGATTATGCCTTCAACGCCCGTAACGCTTTTCTCGTCAACTTCGAGATTTTCTGAATATGTAATTCTTCCGTCGCAGGGAACAACATCTCCTTTTGCGAGAACAACGATGTCCCCTTCGGCTATTTCATTGCTGAGTACGATTTTTTGTTTCCCGTCACGGATAACCGCCGCCTCGGGCACAAGAAGTTTTTTTGTTTTGTTTTCTTTGTTGTAGGAAACAATATCCTGGGCAAATCCTATAATCTCGGATACAAACACAAGGATGGCAACAGTTGTCCCCAACACAGGTTTTCCCCAAAACATAAACAAAACCGAAAGGATTACAAGCAATATCGCCATAACAGAGCTGAAGCAAACCATAGCGGTCTTCGGGCGAAAACGCACTGCCGTATCCGACGCATTTGTACGCTGCTTCAATTTGCTCTGTGCAAACTCGTTTGTCATACCACGCTCAAAATCAGTATTGAGTTTATCTTCTATCTCATCTTTTGTGGCAATATGCCAAAGCTTACTCATTGCATTTTATCCTTTCGGTATATAATTTTTATTTTAAATTATTTTGTAAAATCAAATTTATCGTGGATTGCTCTTACTGCACGTTCAGCCATTTCGCGGTCAACAAGTACCGAAACCTTGATTTCAGATGTTGAAATCATATGGATATTGATTGAGCTTTCATAAAGTGCTTCAAACATTGTTGATGCAACACCTGGGTTATTTACCATACCTGCACCTACAATTGAAACCTTTGAAAGATTTGTTGAGCTTGAAATTTCTTTATAACCGATACGGTCTTTGTTCTGCTCTAAAATATCAATTGCCTTCTGAAGGTTTCCTTCTGTAACTGTAAATGAAATATCCTTTGTATCTTCTCTTCCGATTGACTGCAAGATAATATCAACATTAATCTTGTTCTTAGAAAGAAGTGAGAAAATCTTAAACGCAGTACCCGGTTCATCCTTTAATCCAATAACTGCAATTCTTGCAACATCGTTATCACGAGCAACGCCTCTAACCAACATTCTTTCCATATCTACTTCCTCCTTAACAACAGTTCCTTTTACTCTTTCAAAACTTGATTTAACTTCCATATTAACATTATACTTCTTTGCAAGCTCTACCGAGCGGTTATGAAGCACGTTAGCACCCAAGGATGCAAGCTCCAGCATCTCATCATAAGAGATTTCGTCGAGTTTTACTGCATCTTTAACAATTCTTGGGTCTGTTGTGTAAACGCCGTCAACATCGGTATAAATTTCGCATATATCAGCATGAAAAGCTGCTGCCAATGCTACCGCAGTTGTATCAGAACCGCCGCGGCCCAAAGTTGTGATATCATCATACTTATTTATACCCTGGAAACCTGCAACAATAACGATATTCTTCTTGTCAAGCTCCATTGAAATTC
>CAZBJD010000079.1:0-7354 GCA_964492155.1 uncultured Eubacteriales bacterium | reverse complement strand
TCAACGCTTCAATACCAAGACCACCCGAACCGGCAAATAAGTCTAAAACTATGCTGTCTTTCAAATATGGATAGAGTATTGAAAACAAAGATTCTTTGACTCTGTCAAGCGTAGGTCTGACATCAAGTCCTTCAGGAGAAGAAAGCTTACATCCTTTTGCAATTCCGGTTATAACTCTCATAAGCTTTTCGCAAAAGCGACCTCCCAACCAAATACAATTACTCACAATAACCCTATATATAATATTTTATAATAATAAAAAAATTTGTCAAGACTTTCTGAATAAAAAATTAATATTTTTTTACAATTAATTCAAAATATTTGCATTATTTTCACTATCTGACATTTTTTCTACCAAAAACTTCATAATTTGCTTTTCTTTACTTGAAGGCACAAGTATTTTATCTGATATTTCATTAACAGCTTGTTTTGCGGCAACCAAGAGTTTTATATCATCCTCACCTACCGGCATATTGATAACAGGTAATCCATGTTGGCGTGTACCTAAAAAATCTCCAGGTCCGCGTTGCTTTAAATCTTGCTCGCTAATATAAAAGCCATCATTAGAACTTTCAATAACCTTAAGACGGCCGATTGTGTCCGAATTTGAAGTTTTCGCAATCATAATACAATATGACTGCTTATCACCTCTGCCAACTCTGCCTCTTAACTGATGTAATTGTGAAAGTCCGAAACGTTCAGCATTTTCTATAATCATCAAAGTTGCATTTTTTACATCAACTCCAACTTCAACAACAGTTGTTGAAACAAGAACATCAATTGCATTATTCTCGAATTGCTGCATAACTGCATTTTTATCAACATCTTTCATTCTGCCATGCAAAACGCCGATTTTCAGTTTGGGAATTTGATTTTTTAATTCCTCCGCAAAACCTACTGCATCCTTCAAATCATAGTTTTCATTTTCTTCAACCAATGGGCAAACAACGTAAGCTTGTCCGCCATTATTGATTTCTTTTTGTAAGAAAGCATAAATCCGGTTTCTGTAACTTTCTCCAACAAGGTATGTCTTCACATCTTTCCTGCCTTCAGGCAACTTGTCAATCGTAGACACTTCAAGATCATTAAACATAATCAAAGATAAAGTTCTCGGAATAGGAGTTGCAGTCATCACCAGGAGATGAGGATTTATTCCTTTTTCAATAAGTTTTTGACGCTGACGCACACCAAATCTGTGTTGTTCATCTACAACAACAAGCCCAAGATTTGATATTTTTACATTATCCTCTAATATAGCATGAGTGCCTATCAAAATCTCAACTTCTCCGTCGGCAGCTTTGTCAATAATTTCCCGTTTGTCCTTTGCACTGCATGACGATGTTAAAAGTCTTATACTGATGTTTGGTAAGTATTTTTTAAAATTAGCATAATGCTGCTTTGCAAGTATTTCAGTTGGCGCAACAATAGCACAATTAATTCCATTTTTACTGCAAAGATAAGCAGAAATCACCGCTACTATAGTTTTCCCCGAACCAACATCACCTTGTAGTAATCTATTCATTTGTTTACCCGATGTTAAATCAGTCTTTATTTCTGAAAGCACCTTTTTCTGGGCATCCGTGAGCGTAAACGGCAGATTTTTTTCAAACTCAACGGTATCAACATCATCAAATATTATACCTTCAAATTTACCTTTCTTTCTGACTTTAGATAAAGCTGCCTGAAAATAAAAGAATTCTTCAAACGCAAATCTTCGTCTGGCTTGACCGGCTTCATACTCATTTTCAGGAAAATGTATTTTATACAGTGATTCCTTGAAATCGGGAATATCAAATTTTCTTTCAACGCATTCCGGCAAAGCACTTGTTAAAATATTTTCGGCATATTCAACTCCGTTTTTCATTATTGTATAAAAGGTCTTTTGCGGCAAAGACGACAACAAAGGATATACAGGCACAATTTTACCTGTATATCCTTTATTAACGTCTATACGTTCAAAAATCGGATTGGTCAATTCCAATCTGCTTTTTCCTTTTTTTATTTTGCCGTAAAAATTATATTCGTTTCCCTTAACAAGTTGTTTTTCAACAAATTTTTGGTTATACCATACAACCATAATTTCGCCAGTTTCATCAAATATAACACAATTTGAAATCAAGAGATTTTTTCTAATTCTTACGCTTCTTACAGAAGTTTTTAGTGTTGCTTTAATGCACACCTCATCGCCATCACGGATATTTTCAATTTCAGAAAAACTTCTTCTGTCTTCATATCCTGACGGGAAAAAGTATATTAAATCATAAATACTTTCAATTCCAAGTCCTGCGAGTGTTTCGCATCTTTTAGGTCCAACGCCGTTTAAGACGCTGAGAGGTGTATTAAATATATTCATTCTTACTCCGCAGAAATATAATAGTAGTAAAGAGGCTGACCGCCGTAGTAAACAGCAAAATCAACATCTTCATATTTTTCTTCCAATGCTTCAATCAATGCATCTGCATCTTCTTGTGATACATCATTGCCTCTGTAAAGTGAAACAGATGTTATTTCATCATCAATCATTGTTTCAATAATATCGGCAGTTGTTTCAGTTACGTTCCGAGATGATGTGCAAATTTTACCTTCAACTAACCCCATAACATCATCTTTTTGAATATGCAAGTTATCTATATCACAGTCGCGTGCTGCAAAAGTAACTGAACCTGATTTAACACTTTGTGCCGCCTCAAGCATAACAGCAGCATTGTCTTCAGGATTTGCTGATTCATCATATGCTAAAAGCCCTGCAATCCCCTGCACTATAGACTTTGTGGGAACAACAATAACATTCTTATCAGAAATGCTTTTAGCTTGTTCAGCGGCTAATATAATATTCTTGTTATTAGGGAAAATATAAATATTTCCGGCATTAAGCTTATCGATTTCACTGACAAAATTTTCAGTGGAAGGGTTCATTGTCTGTCCGCCTTCTATAATCGAATGGCAGCCAAGTTCTTTAAACATCTGAACAATTCCCTCACCTGTTGCAACAGTGATGAAGGCATTTTCGATATATTCTTTTGGTTCATCTTTTATCTTGGCACGGCTTTGCTCTCTCAAATTATCAATTTTAACGTCAACAATTTCACCAAGCTTTAACGCTTCTTCAAGAACAATACCGGGGTTATTAGAATGAACATGAACTTTGATTATATCTGCATCATCGATAACAATAACACAGTCGCCGATATACTCAAGCTTTGTACGCAGTTTTTTCCATGGAGCTTTCTGTTCATTTTTCTTAATTATAAACTCAGTACAATAGCCATATTTAATTTCTTCAAGAGGAACAAATTTATCTTCAGGTTTGTAATCCTTTGTTGCTTCCTCAGAATCAACAATTTTTCCGTTTTTGAGGTAATATAGCGCACCTTCTAAAAGCGTCATCACACCTTTTCCGCCGGCATCAACAACATTAGCCTGCTTTAAGGCAGGAAGCATATCAGTTGTAGAATCAAGTGAAGCATTTCCAACTTCAACCACAGTTTCAAAGAACTTTACAAGGTCGGGATTTGTGTCAAAATCATAGTTTTCTATTCCTTCGCATATCTCTCTTACAACGGTTAAGACAGTGCCCTCCTGAGGTTTCATAACAGCACGGTAAGCAGTTTCTTTTGCACTATTAAAAGCCTTTATTATTCCGACACCGGAAGCTACATTAATGCCTTTGCTTACCTTTGCGATCCCTCTGAACACCTGTGATAAAATAACACCTGAGTTACCTCTTGCACCACGCAGTGATGCATTAGCGGCAATTTCTGCAATAGCAGACACAGTGTCTTCATCAGTGCTTTCAAGAGCATTTTTTACTGCCGTTACCGTAAGAGACATATTTGTTCCTGTATCCCCGTCCGGCACAGGAAACACGTTGAGGTCATCAACCATAACTTTTTTATTTGAAAGATTATTTGCAGCTGAAATAATCATTTGTTTTAAAGTATTGCCATCTAATGTACTATATGACAAAGCGTTCACCTCCACTAATCATTAGAAACTCTCACACTTTCCACTTGAACAACAATTTTGCCAACTGAAAAGCCGGTCATCGATTCAACAGCATATTTTACACCATCAACAATATTTTTGCTGATTGCATTTAGATTGACACCATATTCAGCAACAATGTGAAGTTCAAGATTAACAGTAGCACCTGATGCAATCACTTTAACACCTTTGTTTGCCACATCTTTCTTAAGAATGGAAGCAAGTTCGTCTGCTTTTGATTTGAAAGCCATACCTACAACGCCTACGCACTTGGTAGCCTCAGTTGCAGCTATTTTTCCGATGACCTCATCAGATATAACTATATTACCATATACATTTTCCGTTTTTACAGCCATGTCCCTCATCCTTTCGTAATAAAATCAAAGAATTTTTATTTCAGGTTCAATATTAACACCAAATTTTTCAAACACTTTATCCTGACACAATCTGATAAGCTCTTTAACGTCGTCTGAAGTTGCAGTGCCGGTGTTAACAATAAATCCGCAATGTTTCTCAGAAACCCGGGCACCGCCAACACTTACCCCTTTCAATCCGCAATCATCAATAAGTTTTGCGGCAAAATATCCTTCAGGACGTTTAAAAGTACTTCCTGCACTTGGAAAGTTAAGCGGTTGTTTTTCAGCACGCTTCTTATTTAGTTCTTTCATTTTCAAAAGGATATTTTCTCTTTCCCCGCCTTCAAGCTCAATTACAGAAGAAAGAACAATATATTCTTTTTCGCTGAAAAAACTATGTCTGTATGAAAACTCGTGCTCAGCACCGTTGATTTCTATAATATTACCATTTCTGTCACAGCATACAGTTGATTTAACGACCTGTGAAAGCTCGCCGTCGTATGCACCGGCGTTCATCACAATTCCTCCGCCTAAGGTGCCCGGAATTCCGGAAGCGAACTCAAATCCCGTCAAAGAATTTTCCAACGCTGCAGACGCTATTTTTGCAAGTGTAGCTCCACATTGTGCCTTAATTTCAGTTCCGTTTACCAAAACCTCATTAACTCCTGAAGTTTTAATAACATAGCAATCAAGGCCATCGTCAGGTGCCAGAATATTTGACCCATTACCAACGATAATAAATTTATCATTTTTAAGACATTTTATAACGTTAATAAGTTCATCAACACTTTTGGGCGTCACTACAGTTTTTGCATTTCCGCCAATTTTAAACGTAGTATGATTTTTCATAGGCTCGTTTTTCAAAATACAATCTTCAGAACAAATACTATAGAGAAGTTCTATGTTAATTCCTCCCAATTTATATGCTAGCTTTATTCTCTTAAAAGTGCTGCACCGACAATACCGGCATCATTACCCAAAGTTGCCTTAACAATTTTACAATCTTTAAATAACGGGCTGTCAGTTCCGTCATATTTTTCAGCATCTACGGCTTTTCTCAACGGCACGAGAAGGTTTTCCCCTTCATTAGATACACCGCCGCCAATAACAAAAACTTCAGGCTGAAAAATATTAATTATATTTGCAACACCTGCTGCCAAATACTTAATGTACTCATCAACAACCGCCTGTGCAGTCTTATCGCCCTGCTTTGCAGCATTAAATGCAGTTCTTCCGCTGAACTTACCTTCCTGTTCAAACATTTTCCACATAAGCGATGATTTATCATTTTCAGCGTATTCTTTTGTGAGTTTTATAAGTGCAGTAGCTGAAGAATATGCTTCCCAGCAGCCTTTTCTGCCACATCCGCACTGATTACCGTCAACCTTAATAACCATATGTCCGAGTTCAGCACCGAAAAAGTTAAATCCGCTGTAAAGTCTGCCGTTAATAACGATACCGCCGCCAACACCTGTTCCTAGAGTAATCATTATACTGTCTTTAACACCTTTTGCCGCACCTGCAACTGCCTCTGCCCATGCGGCACAGTTTGCATCATTATCAAGAAAAACAGGTTTGTCAATGTATTTTTGCAATTCTTTACGCATTTCATAATCGTGAAACGGCAAGTTTGCTCCGGTAATCAAAATTCCAAGATTTTTTTCAATAAATCCGGGACACGCAACACCGACAGATGCAACTTCATCCATACTTATCCCGGCATCTTTGACAGTCTCAATTGATGTTAAAGCCATATCTTTAACAATTTCTTCCGGTGCTCTTTCCGACAAAGTCGGTGTGCTCCTTTTACAAACAATTTTTCCTTCTTCATCAACGACACCAACTGCAATGTTGGTACCGCCAAGATCAATACCTATGTAGTACATAATTTATTCTCTCCTAATATAAAAAATGTTATTAATTTTGTTCCGCTTTTTGTCTTTCCATATCATCAAAAAGACGCTTGTTTAATTCTTCAGCGGCATTATACCCCATTCTCTTCTGACGGTTGTTCATAGCTGCAACTTCAATAATGATAGCAAGATTACGCCCCGGTCTGACCGGAATTGTAAGTGACGGAAGATCGATACCTAAAATCTCGGTAGTTTCGTTTGCAAGTCCGAGTCTGTCATATTTTTTATGCTGTTGCCACTGTTCAAGGCAAATAACCATATCAATCTTTTCGGTTTCTTTTACAGCACCCATACCAAAAATATTTTTAACATCAACTATACCAATGCCGCGAAGTTCAATAAAGTGCTTTATAATATCCGGAGCACTGCCGACAAGTGTAATTTCGGACACTTTTTTAATTTCAACAGCATCGTCTGCAACAAGTCTGTGACCTCTTTTAACAAGTTCAATAGCAGTTTCACTTTTTCCGACTCCGCTTTCACCCAGAATAAGTATGCCTTCACCATAAACTTCAACCAACACGCCGTGTCTTGTAATACGTTCACCCAATTCCACGTTGAGCATTGCAATCAAAGCACTCATAAACCGCGATGTTGATTCAGAAGTACGCAAAATAGGTACATTGTATTCTTCAGATGCCTTCATCATCTGTTCAGACGGTTCCAGCGAACGTGTAATTACCAAAGCCGGTATACCCGCTTTAAACAACATACTGATTTTTTTGTATTGTTCAGGCGGTGACAATCGTTCCATATAAGTATGCTCAATTTTCCCAAAAACCTGTATTCTTGTAGCATCGAAATAATCGAAAAAACCGGCAAGAGGTAACCCGGGACGATTAACATCCATATTTGTGATTTCTATGTTTTTAACTGCATTTTCACAAGTTAAAACTTCAAGACGATGTTTTTGAACAATTTTACTCAATTTAACAGAAAACGTTTGATTTTCCAATGATCATCACCTCATTTTGTAGTATAAATATCAAAATTTAACTAAATTTTAAAATTTAACATTATAATTATACCACAATATATAAATTTTTACAATAATTTTATAAAAAAAAGAAGTGTGCAATTTTTTACACACTCCTTACTTTC
>CAZBJD010000078.1:0-7403 GCA_964492155.1 uncultured Eubacteriales bacterium | reverse complement strand
TTGCAATATCTGTAAATGTTGCAGTTGTTGTATTAGCTGAATTATCGTCCATTACGACGTCAACTTCTCTGTCGGCACTTACAGGGACACCGGCAGCTCCTCCGCCGCTGCCTACACTGCCGCCTGATACTGTAACATCC
Organism: uncultured Eubacteriales bacterium; assembly: GCA_964492155.1. Taxonomy (GTDB): domain Bacteria; phylum Bacillota; class Clostridia; order RGIG6154; family RGIG6154; genus RGIG2094. Next base: position 7,263 of record CAZBJD010000078.1, on the reverse strand, counting down.
TGCGATGCACTTGCAATCGCTGCATCAAATGTTGCTTTGATTTCATCGGCATTGTTAAAGGTTTTTCCGATAAAGCTGTCCTGAACAGAAATTTTACCTGAGTCGCTGAGAGCGTCATAAGCAGCAAAGCTTAAATCTTTCATACATGCTGCATTTTCTCTCATTAAAGTGATATAAGCGGTTGCATAAGTTGTATTGTTAAAATTCTTAACAAACGCAGCTTCGGCTGCCGCTAAGTCTACCAAATCGTAAAAGCTTGCAATAATCTGAGCATCTGTGCCCGTAACATCAATATCTTTTCTGTTTTTGTATACTCTGTATTCAAACAAATCTCTGTCAAAGCCAATCGGGAAACGTGTTAAGTCTACACCCATCTGGCCATGGGTTGCAATTGCAGGGGCAATACTGCCCTCTGCAATTTTTCCATCCTGTATTTTCTTTACAATTACCACTGCACTTGCAGCACCCTTGATTTCAAAGTCTGCACGTGCTGAAGTATAGTCTTCGTATATTGCATAGAAGCTATAGTTTCCTGCTGAAGTAAATGTAAATGTTGTTGAGAATTTACCCTCAAGATCAGCTGTGGTTGTTGCTATAGTATATGCTGATGCGTAATCTGACGGTGCATAACCGCTTGGGAGCACCAGAATTGTTACATATTTGTTTTCCAAAATAGGATCAGGGTCGTTGGTGATAACGCCTGAAACTCTGATAGTTCCCTGTGCGGCATCTACAATTTCAATATTTGTAGAATTAAACGGGATGCTTACTGCCGATACGGGAAGTGCACATACCGACGCAATCATACAAAGCGTCAGCAATAATATAAGTGCTTTTTTCATGCTAAATTACCTCCTTATTATTTGTTGGTTATTTCGTCAGGAAGTTGCATAAGTCTTCCCATATAAAATCTGTCATTTCCGTCGGGCTTTGCTTCCCAGATATACATTCTTACACTCTTAGCTCCTGTTTTGCCTTCAATTGTGGTGAAATCAAATGATGCCTGAGTGTTTCCGCTTTCAATTAACTGATACTCCAGACCGATAATTTCTTCTTTTTCAGTGAACGCTGCAACTGCTGCAATTACATTTGTTCCGTGTGCGCCCGAAAGAGTCATTGTGTAGGCAAATCTTGTTGCCTTTGTTATATCCTGTGTAGCGCCACTTGCTGTGCTTGCAACAAAGCTTGCTGCACTGCTTTCAGTATCGATATAAGTATTTAATGCTTTTGCTGTGGCAAATGGGTAAGAAACACCTGTGTATTCTTCGCCGTCTGCAGCTTTAAGCATCTGTGTAATACCGTTTACTTTAATTGAAGGTAAAACTTCAACAATATATTCAGTATTGTACTTAAGACCATATCTGGGATCAATTTCAATAACATCACCGCTTGAAGCAACTGTGATTACAGTATCAACAATGTTGCCCTCAGCATCTCTGATAACAACCATATCTTCAATGTCGTCATTTGTAAGTGAAGCAGTAATAAGATTTACTGATTCCGCATCGAGCGGTTTTGTTAATGTAAGTGTGATATCCTGATCTTCGGGAATGTTAGTTGCCGGTATGTCAACGTGTGTTCTGAATTTTGTTGACTGTGTAATCTTCCAGTCATCATAGTAAACAGTAATTGATCCGCCTGCATCAGTTGGAACGAGTTTAACAAGCATACCTGTAAGTGTGTCGTAGTTATCAGCAAGGAATGCAGATTCACTAACTAATCTACCATCAACATAAACGTTGAAAGCACCCTTCATTGCACCGCCATCTTCTGCAAATTCATGAACTGAGAATACATACTCCATTGTATGCCATTCATTTGTTGTGAATACGCTGTCAAATGAGCCTGTCTTACCATTTGAAGTACTTGTCTTGCCGCTCTGATACATATGGAATTTTGGATTTCCTGTACTTGAGTCTTTAGCAAAGTTAGTTGATGTGAGCGGAGAATTCGTACTGCTCTTAGCAGCAAAAATGTACTGTGAAAGTCTGAGCTGCTGGTTTGAAAGCGGAAGGTTAGCCATAGAAGTTGATTTCACGTAGATTTTTGAGCTCATACTTACTTCTGTGTATTTATCTTTTGTAATAGTAGCTGTTGTGTTGTCGAGGTCACGGCTTAAAGTTGTATAGTTAACACCGCTTGATGTTGATGCAGGTGTACCTATAAGTGAACCGTCTTTACCATAAGCACCTGTTTCATACATAAGTACCATATTGCCGCTTGCAGGATCAGCAGGATCCGGAACAACCGCAATCTTAGCATCTCTGTATTCTGCGCCTGTCTTCACAACACCAAAGCCTGAAGGAATTTTTTCCGGGCTTGTATACCAGTTCACTGAAGGAACAAACTCAATTCCTTTTTCAGCTTTTTCTGTTGAGTTTTCAAAGTTTTCGTCAAGCAATACTACTGTGCTGAAATCTGTGCCGGGAGCAAGAGGAGTACCTGAGCCAGCGCCTTCGCCCTCCGGAGAGCCGAATGCAGTATCAGAGCCTGTATCTACTGTAATTGAGATAGCAGCAAGTTCTTCGTTTGCAGTGCTGAAGATTGCACCTGATTTTGATGTAATCTTGTACTCACCGCCTGAAATATCAAGGTCTTTAAGCTGGAGCTTAATAGCGAGTTTGTCTTCAGATGCTGAAACTGCAAGTCCGCTAACTGTTAAGCCTTCTGCATTTTCAACAACGAATGCCTTGTTTAAGTCAGCAATTGTTGCATCGCTTAATTCGTATGTTAAGTTGATTACGATTTCCTTATCAGTTTTTGGTTCGTAATCTGAAAGTGTAGCTTCATAAGTAGCTTTGAAAGGCAATTTTGTGAAGATATATTCGTATGTTAATGTTCTGCCTCTTCTGTCTTTAAGGTTTGAATTTGTTTTGATTGTGTGATTACCTCGTCCAAGGCTAAGACCTGAAAGCTGAAGTGAAATTGTATCATCATTAGTTTTTGCAGCATCGTTTGCATTGTATGTTGCCTGAATACCTGTAACTACGTTACCGTCTTCATCGTAAACATCAAAAGCTGATGAAATGTCTGTTGATGTAACTGCTGCAGGTGATGATAAACCTAAAACAACAACCTGGCTGTCGCCCTGTTTGTATTCAGCAAGAACTTCTGAACCGGGTTCAGCATAAGTTACCATAAAGTCAACAGTTGAAACTGCAATACTTACGTTTGCAAAAATTCCTTCTGCATTTGCGAGTGCACCGTCAACTGATTCGATAAAGTGCTTACCGTTTCCAAGTGCTAAGCCTTTAAGCTGAAGCACGATTGTATTTGTTGTATCACCAAATGAAGCTGCAAGACCTGTAATGTTTTTACCATCTTCATCTGTAACTGTGAACGCTTCGTTAAGGTTAGTAGCAGCGCTGATTTCTTCTGCCAATGTAATTGTAACTGTCTGATCTTTTCCAAGGTCATAACCTGTGATAACTGCAGGAGTAACGCTTTCTACAACAATCTTTCTTGAAGTTGTAAATTCCACTTCTCTGTTTGCAGTTGAAGGAACAGGAACATAGCAGTCTACAAATGCAGGATAATTATCATTTGACAATGACATTTTAGCACCTGTTGAGCCTGACTTAGGAATGTATTTACATGCAACACCGCCAATTGAATAAACTCCGCCGGTTGCTGGGTAATAATCGTCAATTGGATATTCATACCATTCGTAGTCATTTGCAATGCCTGAACCATAGATGTCTTTTATGTTGTCGTTCAATACAACTTTATATGTTGATTCGCCTGCTAATGATTTAGCAAGTGTAACTCTCAATACTTTATTACCGCTTTCAAGTGTTGTGCTTCTGATTGCTGTTCCAACCTTTTCGCCTGCTGCATCATATACTTCAACAGCATTATTTATGGTTGCAGGGTCAATTTCGCCTGTAAATGTGAAAACAACCGAATCTGTCGAAGCTTCGAAAGCTGTACTGTTTCCTTCAATTGCTACTGATTCTACCTTGAATGAATCAATTAAGTATGCCTGGAAGTTATCCATATAGATTTCCATATCAGACGGGCTGCCCCAGATACCATAGATTGTATCTGCGAAGTTGAATTCCTGACCCTGATATCCTGCAGGCATCAAAGCAGAAGTTTCCAAACCGCTCATTTTGTGTCCGCTTAAGTAATCAGGTTTAGTTGAAGTAAGAAGCTGACCGTTAGCGTAAACTGAAATTGAATCAACTATGCCTGTTTGGTCAAGGATAACCTTGAGTGTGCCTGCTTCTTCATACTTGTGTCCACCGGATACTGAGTTATACCACATATAGATAGGACCTCTTGATGTGTCTGCCCATGCACCTTCTTCTACGCGGAACAAGCCATTTGAACTGCCCTGGAATGAAGGTTTCCACTGACCAGAGTTTGCATAGTCATGAATTGTTTCCTGATTTCTTGAAACAGCGAAGAATGATGACTGATGTTCATTTGGGTAGCTGTCTGCTACGTTTTTAACCACAAGGTCTGCTTCATAAACAAGCTTTTTGCCTGCATAATCGCCTGTTGTGAGTGAAATACCATCTGCGCCATTAAAGTTTCTTCTGAATGAGAAGTAACCTAATCTATATCCGCTAGCTGCATCATTGTAAAGTCTTAAAGCGTTACCTGAGAAGTTTCCGCCAAGGTTAAGACCTGAAACGTCAACAACTGAAATGCTGTCTGTTGCATTGTTTGACTGAATATCCCAGGCGCCGTTTCCAACAGAATAGTTACCTGCCGAAACTTTGTTATCGTCGTTAATCCAGTTTTCGTTTAATGTGTAGCCTTCTTCAAAGTTTTCTCTGAAGAGAATAACTTTTTTATTTACATTAAACATAAGATTGATTTCAGGAAGAGTTCTTCCTGCCTGATCTTTTAATGTGTCGTTTGATTTGATGTAATATACACCTTCATCAACAACGAGGTTATTAAGAGAAAGTGTAATAATCTTGCCTGTGTCATCTAATGCAACTGCAAGACCGGCTGCTGCTCTGCCGCTTTCATTTTCAACTGTAAATGCTGATGCGATGTTTGCATTAGTTAAAACTGTAGGAATTGAAAGTTCGATTTCAACATCCTTGCTATCGCCGGGTCTAAAGAAGAAGCCGTTGTTTTCTGAAGCTGATGATGTAAACTGAAGAATGTTAACTTCGATTACTGCATCAAGCATAGCAGTTCTTCCTGTTGCATCAACCAAAGCATCTGTTACATCAATTGTATATGTACCGCTTACAACGTCCAAGCCTGAAAGCTGAAGTGTAATAACCTTGCCTGTAGCATCTAATGTAGCTGTAAGACCGTCTACAACATTGTCACCACTGTCTTTAACTACAAAACCTGTTGCGATGTTGTCGTTAGTTAAAGTTGTAGGAACAGTAAGATTAACCTCAACAGTTTTGTCTGTTGTAGGAATGTAATCAACTGATGTTTCTGTTGCAACTGCATTAAAGTCTAATGTACCGAATGTATATTCTACATCTGCATATGTACCTGCTGCGTTATGCAAAGTATTTGCTTTTGATTTGATTGTGTGATTACCTCTGCCTAATGTAAGGGTTGAAAGCTGAAGTACAACAGTTTTTTTGTCACTACCAAATACAGGAGCAAGAACTGTAACAGGGTCGCTGTTTGCATCTGTTACTTCAAAAGCTGCCAAAAGCTCTGCATCAGTAAGGTCTAATTCATCATTGAATGTCAATGTGATTGCCTGATCTTCGCCCTGAACATAGTTTGTAACTGCCGAAGGAGAAGCTGAATCTAATGCTAAAATCTGGCATGTTGTAAACTCTGCTACAGCAGTTGCAGTCTGCGGAACGTAATAGCTGCCGCTTGAAACATATGCCGTTTCACTTCCAAAACCATATACGTCTTTAAGACCGCCTTTGTATTTTACTTTATATGTAGTTAAAGCTGAAACCGTGTCTGCAACCTGAACCTCTATAGTTTTGTTGTCTGATTTTAAAGCAACACTAACAATACCGTTTGTAATTTCATTGTCCTGTGCATCTAAAAGAGCAACAACGCTGTTTGAAACGGTAGTGCTGTCTATTTCATTTGTGAATGTAAATTCAACTTTGTCTGCCTTTGGGTTAAAAGCTGTATCATTTACGCTGATGCTGTCAACTTCAAATTCATCTACAAGGTAAGCTTTTAAGTTATCAATATAGTATTCCATAGCATTAGCAGTACCCCAAAGACCATAGATTGTAGAGCCAAAGTCGAATGACTGACCATCAAAACCTGCAGGGTAAAAATCACCTGTTGTCATACCGCTGTACGGATTGTTTACATTGGCTTTAAATGTCTGCTGAAACTGTGTGCCATTGATCCAAACGTTCATAACGTCAACATTAGCTGTCTGGTCAAGAACAAATTTAAAGCTTATGACATCATTCAAAACATTGTTTGTCTGAGCAGAGTGGTATGAAATATTTGGCAAGGACGAGCCCATTTCCATACGATATGCATTACCGCTTAGTCGTAAGGCTGACTTCCACTGACCATTAGCATAATCATAAATCTGTTCCTGGTATCTTGAAGGAACAAGGAAAATTTCCTGTTTTTCAGATGTATATGTTCCAAGCTCTGCGTTTGTAACTTTCACATCTACTTCATAAACAAGTTTTTTACCTGCATATTCACCGCTTGTAAGCGAAATACCTGTTGTTCCATTGAAGTTTCTTCTGAAACCAAAATAGTTTCTTCCATAGTGGTTGGCTCTTTCATTGTAAAGTCTTAAAGCATTACCTGAAAACTTTCCGCCAAGGTTAAGACCTGAAACGTCAACAACAGAAATACTGTCGCCTGTATTTGCAGTCTGGGTGTTTAAGTGTGACTGGAAATCCCATTTGCCATCAAAGGCACTGTATTTAATGATGTCGGTGCTTGTGCTGATTTTATTGGTTGTAACCTCAAACCAGTTTTGGTTTAATGTATAACCTGATTCAAAGTCTTCATAGAAAAGACCGATTGCTCCTGCAGGATATGGACTTGCAGGAGTTTCTGATGAGCCATCACCTGCACTGCCTGTAGCACTTACAGGCACAACAGTCATAATCATCATTATTGCGAGTATAACAGATATCAATTTTCTAAAATTTCTCATTGATATTTGTCCTCCTTTCAAAATTGTGTGAAATAATTTTTGTTTTTTGCCTTTTTTCAGGCTTTGTTTTTGGTTTTTTATATAAACAGCGTTTACTGCTGTAATCGTCGAAGCTTCGCTTTTATTCGTTTTCTCGCAAGCTCCAAAACTTCATTTTTGCTCGCTTCTCCTCTCTCAAA
>CAZBJD010000077.1:0-7532 GCA_964492155.1 uncultured Eubacteriales bacterium | reverse complement strand
GCGCAGCTTCTTCGTAACGGACAAATTACTGTGTAAATCTTCCTATTGCCTGAGTAATCGAACGAAGGTCGATAGCATACTTGGTAAGCTCTGCTGCAGGAATTTCTGCAACAACCTGTTCAATTCCGTCGCCCTGCGGATTCATACCCAGCACTCTGCCGCGGCGTTTGTTGATATCGCCGATAACATCGCCCATATATGATGACGGAACATAAACTTCCACCTTGTTTACAGGCTCTAAAAGCACAGGATTTGCCTGAGCAAGACCGTTTTTGAATGCAAGGTTAGCTGCCAGTTTAAATGCCATTTCAGATGAGTCAACAGGATGGTATGAGCCATCAAGCAGGGTAGCCTTTAAGTTCACAACGGGGCAACCTGCGATAACGCCGTGTGCACAGGATTCTATAAGACCTTTTTCAACAGCGGGGAAATAGTTTTTCGGAACGCTTCCGCCAAAGATTTTTTCTTCAAATACAAGCTCTGAACTGTCGCAAGGCTCAAAGGCAATTTTAACGTGTCCGTACTGACCGTGACCGCCTGACTGCTTCTTGTGTTTGCCTTCAACCTCAACACGTTTTTTAATTGCTTCGCGATAAGCAACCTTAGGTTCTTCAAGATTAACAGAAACCTTAAATTTATCTTTAAGCTTGTTTACGATAATATCAAGGTGAGAATCACCCATACCGCTGATTAAAGTTTGCTTTGTTTCTTTGTTTGTTTCAACTTTTAATGTCATATCTTCTTCTTTTATTTTTGCAAGACCCTGACTGATTTTTTCTTCATCGCCCTTTTCTTTAGGCAAGATAGCCAGCGTAAGCTGAGGAACAGGGAAGTCAATTTTATCTAAAAGAACCTGATATGACTGTGAACATAAAGTATCACCTGTTTTTGTCTGGGTAAGCTTTGGAATAGCCCCGATATCACCTGCAGTAATGGCATTTGTTTCAATCTGCTTTTTACCACGCATATAATAAATCTTACCAACTTTTTCAGCAATCTGTCTGTCTGGATTGTAAACTGTTGAATCAGATTTTAATACGCCTGAGCAAACCTTAACAAATGAAAGCTTGCCAACAAACGGGTCTGCGATTGTTTTAAATACAATTGCAGAGAGGGGGGCATTTTCATCACAGAAAACTTCAATTGCATCTCTTGTGTCAACTGTTGCGGCATATTCAACTTCAGCCTCATCAGGGGATGGGAAATATTCAATAATTGCGTCCAAAAGCTTTCTGATACTTGCTGCAGTAAATGCCGAGCCGCAAAGTACAGGAGTAATTGAATTCTCCTTCATACCTTGTTTGATGGCCTTTTGAATTTCTTCGTTGGTAAATTCTTCACCATCGAAATATTTATTCATAAGTTCTTCACTTGTTTCTGCAACAGCTTCAATAATCATTTCTCTTGCAGGAGCAACTGTTTCTAAAAGTTCTTCAGGAACAGGAATATCAATAATCTTGTCGCCTTCAAACTTTCTTGCTTCCATTTTTATAACGTTAACATAGCCGCAGAACTTTTCACCGTCAAACATAGGAACGTAAAAAGGTGCTATGGATTTTCCAAAGGAATTTTTAAGTCCGTCTAACACTTTATTGTAATCAGCATGTTCTTCTTCCATTTTGCTGATAAAAATAATTTTAGGAATATCTCTCTTATTTGCAATTTTCCATGCAAGCTCTGTTCCTACCTGAACACCTGTTTTTGCGGTAGCAACGATAATTGCAGCATCTGAAACTCTTGCTGCCTCTAAAACTTCGCCTTCAAAATCAAAGAAACCGGGAGTATCTAAAATGTTGATTTTTTTGTTTTTCCATTCAAGCGGCTGAACTGTTGTATAAATCGAAATTTTTCTCTTGACTTCCTCAACATCGTAGTCAGACGAAGTATTGCCGTCGATAACCTTACCAAGACGGTCGCTGCCCTGACCTAAATAAAGCATAGCCTCAGTTAAAGAAGTCTTACCCACACCTCCATGTCCTAAGACGCATACGTTTCTGATATCTTGTTTTTCGTACGCTTTCAAAAAAATCACTCCTTAATTGTTTTTTTACGTGCACCACAGTGCAATATACCTTGTAATTTCTATATACATATATATGTTTCCTTTAATTATTTTTAGAATATTTTCGTCATTTTGCACAAAATATTCCTAAAAAATATACAAAAGTTACAATTTAAGGGGCAAAGCTATGCTTTGCCCCGAAATAAAATGTTATTAGCAACAACCGCCGCCGAATATGTTTGAATTGTTGTTATTACCGCCGCAAATCCAGCAGATAACAATAATAGCAATAATAATCCAGATCCAGTTGTCAATTCCGTTGTTGCAGCTGTTACAGCATGATAAATCTGACATATTATACCTCCATGATTTTAATTAGCAACCGCGTGAGCAGTTGTTGTCACATCCCTTTCCGCACCAGAAAAGCAACAAGAAAAGAATAATGAACCATAAAACTGTGTCCTGATCAAACCCATTAAACAATGACATAAAAACTTCCTCCTTTTCGATATCATCTTATTCAAAAAAAAAATATGTGTTACAAAAATATATGTAATACTTGTAACTTTCGGAAAAAAGATGTATAATTAAAAAAAATAGTTAATTATTTTTTTAAGGAGGGTGCTTTGTGCTTAAAACAAAACTTGTTTCGTCACAAATCAAAGCTTTTATTGAGGACAGTATTGATTCTTATAAAGAAATTTCAAAGGCATCAGCACTTTTAGGAGAAAAGTATTCATTTCAGCTGCTTTATGTAGATGAAGGGGAAAGTGAAGTAGTTCCTGCAGTTTTGCCTGAGCAGAAAACACTCTTTACTCAGTGGTTTTATGCAGACTGTCTTGCATCTTATTATAATGTAGAAGTATGGTCAGACAGACATTTTGAAATTATAGAAAATTTCCTTAAAGGATATGCTGCCCGCGGCAGAAATATGGTTTACACTCCCATTCTTACACCTGCACTTAATGTTTTGCCGCCATATTACCGAAAGCCCTGTCAGCTTGTTCAGGTGTTTGTTGATAATGGTAAGTACTCATTTGATTTTTCTTATCTCGACAGATGGATTGATATTTTAGACAGAGTTGGAATTAAATATATTGAAATGTCACACTTTTTCCACCAGAAACCTTATTATCATATTGCAGATGAACCAACAGAAAAAACTCTGGATCAGTTTTTACAGAAAAAAGAAGCAATTGCCGACCTTTTGGAAGGTTATCCTATTATGGATGCACTTTCAGATGTTTCGTTTTATGACTCAGGTGCGGTAGATACACCGGTGCCGAGCACTTCACATATGAAGCCGTTTCTTGAGAGGAATATTGAAGAAGCTTTTCAGGATGTGCGGGCTATGGAACTGTGTGAAAAATATTATTCTCACGAAGAAGTGGTTTCGGCCATTGAAGAAGAATTAGGTGAGCCAATTACCTTTGAACGATGTGCCCACAGTGAGGATGAAATGCTCAGAGTTCGTGGAAAAATTAATCGTATGATTGCTCAGAAGTTAGCATAGTTTTTATTAAAAAAGAAGGAAGTAAAAAAATGAAAGTATTGGTTTTATCATTGCCTACCGGCGGAGGACATTTGGCAACAGGCAGAGCAATTGAAAAGTATATGGTATCAAAGGGTCACGAAGCCAAAATGATTGATGTGTATAAATATATCAGCCGCTTGTTGAGCGGCGGTATTGAAAAAGGGTATCTTGCATCTACGAAATATGCTCCAAACGTTTACGGAAAATTTTACCGTATTGCAGAAAAAAATTATTCATATGAAAAGCTTCATATGCTCAGAGCGGCAAATAATATAATGACGAAAAAGTTTGCAAAATTTATGCGTGCATATAAACCTGATGTTGTTATTGCGACTCATGTTTTGGCGGCACATCTTATTGATGCGCTTGATGATGAAATTCTGGAAAAAGTCACAACCATAGGCATTATTACCGATTATACAGTTCATCCTTTCTGGGATGATACCTGTCTTGATTATTATGTTACGGCATCAGAGCTTTTGAATTATCAGGCAGTTCAAAAAAATATTCCGCTTGAAAAAGTGAAACCGTTTGGAATTCCGATTGATCGGAAGTTTGCGGATAAAATACCGAAGGGAGAGGCAAGAAAGCTTCTTGGAATTGAGGATAAACCAACAGTTTTAGTTATGAGCGGTTCTATGGGATTTGGCAAGGTAGTAAAAAGGATTAAGGAGCTTGACAGACTGCAGCTGGATTTTCAGATGCTTGTGGTGTGCGGAAACAACAAAACTCTTAAACGCAAGGTAAACGAGCTTAAAACCGATAAAAAGCTTTATTGCTACGGGTTTGTCAATAACGTAGATGTGATGATGGATGCATCTGACTGCATAATTACCAAGCCGGGCGGACTTACTGTATCCGAGGGTCTTGCAAAGGGTATGCCTCTTATTCTGATAAATCCTATTCCCGGACAGGAGGACAGAAATGTAGAGTTCTTACTGAATAATGGAATGGCACAGCTTGTTACTTCAACATATACAGTAGATGAGGCAATTTATCAGTTATTCCAGAACGAATGGAAAGTTCAGAACCTCCCGGCAGGAATTGAATATATCGGAAAACCAAATGCAACACGTGATTTGTGTGAATTTATTATAAGTCTGGAAGAAGGAGAATAGAAATTGTTTGAAAAATCACTTTATCGCAAAGCAAGAGTTCAGATGAACACGGGCAACGAAGAAAAGGGACTTGAACTCTTAGCAAAGCTGATGGAAAAGAAAAAAGTAAATATTGATATGAAAGTTTTTTACGCTTTTTATCTTATGAAAAACGGTGATTTTAAGAAAGCACGTCTGGTTTTTGATAACCTTATTTTCCCGTTTGAAGAACAGATAAAAAAATCTTCAAAAGATACCAAAGTTCAGGTTAAACAAAATTATGCTCTTTTGCTTTGGAAGGAGGGCAAGCTTGAAGAAGCAATTAAAATCACGGAAGAAATTATAAAAGATTACAAAAACACGGTTGTGTACGGAAACCTTGGTTATTTCTATGTTTTAAGTAAAAGTGAAAAAGCGTTGGAGTTTAATCTTGAAGCATATGATTTTGCATCAGATGATGCAGTAATTCTAGACAATCTTGGCTTTAGCTATTATCTTGCAGGAGATTTGGAAAAAGCTGAGGAAATGTATGAAAAAATCCATAGTGCAAAGAATACACCTTCGTTTCCTGAGGCTTATTATAATTACGGTCTTGTAGCTTTGAAAAAAGGTGATAAAGAAAAAGCAAAAGAACTTTTTGAAGAAGCTCTTTTGCAGAAATTTTCATATTTATCGGATCTTGATAAAGAAACTGTTGAAAAAGCCATTGAAAATCTTTAAAAATCTTCGGCAAAATCAACTCTTTCAACGGTGAATTCCTTTCCCTTTAAATAGTCAAGAGGAGAGGGAGAAGTAAAATTAAACTTAATTTTGTAGGAATACAGCGCCTGGTGTTTAAAGCCAAGGTGCTGATTTTGTTTATTGGTGCCATACTTGGTGTCGCCTGCAAGAGGGTGGCCTATGTACGCGAAATGTGCTCTTATCTGATGTGTTCTGCCGGTAAGCAGGTCAACCTCAACCAAAGACAAATTATTCTTTTCCTTAAGCACTTTGTACTTTGTGGTAATCTTGCGAGCACCTTCCTGCGGCTCGTCAAAAATGAATGCACGGTTGAGCTTGCTGTTCTTTATGTGATAAGCGTTTAAAGTTGCGCTTTTTTTATCAAGTTTTCCGTGAACAATGCAGAGATATTTTTTTGAAATCTCTCTGTTTTTGATTTTTTGATTAATTGTACGGAGTGCAGTTGCGTTTTTGGCTGCAATAACAATTCCGCCGGTGTTTTTGTCAATACGATTGCACAGCGAGGGGGTAAATGAGCTTTTGTTTTCAGGGTCATATTCGCCTTTTAAGTATAGATATGCCTGAATTTGGGTAACAAGGTCATCATTTTTATCCTCGGTTAAGTCAGAATGAACACTTATTCCCGGCTTTTTATCAATTAAAATTATATTGTTATCTTCATATAAAACGTTTAAAACAGGAACAACAGAGTAGACCGTAGGTTTACTCTGTTTCGTTTCTAAAAATTCATCTTTAATATACAGTTCCAGTATGTCACCCGTTGCGAGTCTTGAAGAAATCTCGCATCTCTTACCGTTAAGTTTGATGTCCTTTTTACGGATGCTTTTATACATCATTGACTGCGGCAGATTAGGGAACATTTTTGTTAAATACTTATCAAGTCTCTGATTTGCGTCGTTTTCACCGACAATAAATTTTTGCATAATAATTAGTCCAATATATAGATTTTAGCAGTTCTTCTGCCGAAAGCCATACATTCTGAGCGTGAGTTGAAGAAAAGGTCAACTTTGTTGCCTTTGATGGCTCCGCCTGTATCACCGGCAATAGCTTCACCATACACCCAGCTTCCGTCTGCAGCTTCAATGTAAAGTCTTGTGCCGAGAGGGATAACACTCGGGTCAACTGCAACAACGCCGTAGCGGGCACGCATACCTGATGCGGTAATGCCATAGCCTCTGTCGCCCGGGTTCTTGCCGCAGCTTTCGTAAGAAAGGTCATAAGCAGTAGCAGAAGCGGTGATTACATTGCTGAATGTAAGCTCTTTTCCGCCTGCAGTTACAATGGTTGAACCTGTAACCGAAGAACCTGTTTTGTTGAAAATCGTAACAACCTTTGTGCCCTGTTCAATAATTTCATCAACAGGCTTTGTGTCAATAATCTCAGAGGTTAAAACTCTTGAGGTTTCAACTCCGTTTTCATATCTTACAGTGTAGGTTGAAGTTTTCAAACCGTCGTTACCTTCGCGGATAACCTTTGAAGTTCCTTTTTCCAGAGAACCGTTATAGGTTGTGATTGTACCTTTTTTTATCACTTCGTTTTCGGTAACAGTATCGGTTGTTACTCTTACGATTTCAAAAGTAAGAGTGTTTGTTTCATTGTTGTAGCTTGGTTTGATATAATCATCAGTGCCAAGCGCGTATCCGGTGTGATTGAAATAATTTTTGTCGATATCTGAATATGGGTCATTACCTTTGTAGTTTAAGTCAGAAAGCTTTTCCCCGTCTAAAACGCATATTCTCATTTCATCAGCCGGATCGGCTGTATATGCGGAAACAAACGGTGCGATGATTGTAACCAGAACCAATGAAATCAAAATTCTGGACAACATCTTTTTAGAATTAAAAAACATACGTACCTCCAAATCGTTTAGGGCAAAAACTCGGTATTAAAATGACAAAAACCGCCATTTTGAGCCATTTGCCATATCGTCTTTCTTTGGACTTGATAGATTGTAACACTTTTTTAACAATTTGTCAAGTTTTTTTAATAAAAAGTTGCTTTATGTTACAAAGTATATACAAATTATGGGTGAAATATGCACAAAAAATTGCGATATAATGGGCCAAAACTTGACTTTTTTATACCTCTATGATAGAATTAAACGAAAATATACTTATTAAAAAGGACAAGTTATGGAAATGTTGTGCAAAAATGCGGA
>CAZBJD010000076.1:0-7573 GCA_964492155.1 uncultured Eubacteriales bacterium | reverse complement strand
AAGACAAACGTCAATCTTCGCCTGACGTCTTTCTTTACCTTCAAACTGTGCCATTATACTGTTCCTCCTTTCTTATTCTTCTCTCGGATCGATGTATTTAACAGCATCGTCATATCTGCCATAAGTTCCGATGTTCTTTTCGTAAGCTTCTTTCGGGTCAACGCCGTGTCTGATATCTTCAAGCATTTTACCTGTCTTTACGAATTTGTAGCCGATAGCTTCGTTGTTCTTGTCAAGACCAACACTTAAGATATAGCCTTCAGCCATCTGCATATATCTAACGCCTTTTTTATTGGTAGCAAACATTGTACCAACCTGTGAGCAAAGACCTTTACCAAGGTCTTCAAGTGATGCACCTACCGGAAGTCCGTCTTCAGAGAAAGCTGTCTGAGTACGTCCGTATACCAACTGCTTGAAGATTTCTCTCATAGCAACGTTGATAGCGTCACAAACAAGGTCAGTATTTAAAGCTTCTAAAATTGTTTTGCCCTGCAGAATTTCAGCAGCCATAGCAGCTGAATGAGTCATACCTGAGCAACCCAATGTTTCAACCAAAGCTTCTTCGATAATGCCTTCTTTAACGTTTAATGTGATTTTACATGCGCCCTGCTGCGGTGCACACCAGCCAACACCGTGTGACAGACCCGAAATGTCTGAAATCTGTGTTGCTTTTACCCATTTGCCCTCTTCCGGGATGGGTGCGGGACCGTGATGAGGACCCTTTGCAACCGGACACATATTTTCTACTTCATGTGTGTAGTTCATTTGTCATTCCTCCTGAAAATTTTTATATCATTAGAAAATCTAATATATACTTTACTTAAAAGCCTACAAAACCACTAAGAATTCTATCATATAAGGCGGTTTTTGTCAACTCAATCTTCTGCGACAATAATTTCCTTACGCATATAGGGGCGGAGCACCTCGGGGATTACAACGGTGCCATCTGCCTGCTGGAAGTTTTCCAAAATCGCAGCAACTGTTCTTCCGATTGCAACACCTGAACCATTCAGGGTGTGAACATACTGTGCTTTGTCCTTCGGTGAGTCCTTATATTTTATATTTGCACGGCGTGCCTGAAATTCTTCAAAGTTTGAGCATGAAGAAATTTCAACATATCTGCCGTAGCTCGGCATCCACACTTCAATATCATATTTCATTGCAGCAGTAAATCCAAGGTCGCCTGCACAGATTTTAACAACTCTGTAAGGAATTTTCAAAAGCTGCAAAACTTTTTCAGCATCTCTTGTAAGCTTTTCAAGTTCTTCGTATGACTGCTCAGGCTTAGTAAATTTAACTAACTCAACCTTATTAAACTGATGCTGACGCACCAAGCCTCTTGTATCTCTGCCTGCCGAGCCTGCCTCTGCTCTGAAGCATGCTGAATATGCAACGTGCTTTATCGGAAGCTTTGTGCCGTCAAGAATTTCATCACGGTACATATTTGTAACAGGAACTTCTGCAGTGGGGATTAAGAAATAATCCGTTCCCGAAACCTTAAACGCATCTTCTTCAAACTTGGGAAGCTGACCTGTGCCAACCATTGAATTTCTGTGAACCATATATGGCGGGAACACTTCTTTATAGCCGCTTTCCATTGTGTGTGTATCAAGGAAAAAGTTAATGATTGCACGCTCCAATTGTGAGCCTGTGCCCTTATAGAATGTAAATCTTGTACCTGTAACCTTACCTGCACGCTCTGCGTCTAAAATATTAAGGTCCTTACCGATATCCCAATGAGCTTTCGGCTCAAAATCAAATTTTGTTGGCTCGCCCCATTTTCTGATTTCGATATTATCCTCGTCGGTTTCACCTTCGGGAACTGTTTCGTTCGGAATATTCGGAATTGTGAGCATAATTTTTTCAATCTGCTCGTCCAAATCGCGTACAATTGCGTCTAATTCCTTGATTTCATCGGAAATCTGCTTCATTTCAGCGAAAATGGGAGCAACGTCTTTGCCTTCTTTTTTAAGCATGGGAATTTGTTTTGAAACAGTATTCTGCTTGTTTTTAAGCTGCTCTGCCTTGTAGATGGTTTCTTTTCTCTTGTCGTCAAGCTCCAAAAGACCGTCTACATCAAATTTTTCACGTCTTTTCAGGAAAGCGCGCTGCACTTTTTCGGGCTCGTTTCTTAAAACCTTAATATCAATCATTTTGTGTATTCTCCTTTAAAATTTCGTTTAATTTGTCATATTTCCCTTTTGCAAAGCCTTCAAGATAGTTTTTATCTATTCTGTCAAGCAAAATTTTTGCATTTTCATAATCGTTGTTTTCAATCATTGCCTCTGCTTCCAAAACCGAGTTTGCGGCAAGATATCTTTGCTGGTCGGCACTTTTTTGCTCATTTTCCGATTTTAAATCGGAAATCTGCTGCTTAAGCTCTAAGTTCTCGTTGCTTAAAACCTCAATTCTTGTTTTTGCCGAGGCATTTTCAAGATAAACCTTGTCGGTTCTTTCGGAACTTCTGGTAAGGCTGACGGTCCCTATCGAAATTAAAAGCACCGACACCACAAAAAGTGTTATTGAATACTTAATAAATTTTGCGTCAAATTTCTTCATATGCCACCTCTATTCCTGCTCAATTCCCAGTTTTTCCAAAAGTTCTGTCATCTGTGCGTAGTTTTTAAAGCCAAGCTCTACTTTTCCTTTGAATTTTTCGGAATAATTAAGCTTTACCTTAACCCCGTACTTTTCTTCCAAGACTTTGCGGGACATATCAAGCTGATTTTTAATGTCTTTATCAAGAATTATCTGCTTTTTCTTTTTTGGTTTTTCCTCTTTTGCAAGAACTTCAAGCTGTCTTACGCTTAAATCATCGCTAACCACACGGTCAGCCAGGCTTTCCATTTTTTTAAGGTCGCCGATTGACATCAAAACCTTTGCATGTCCTGGAGAAATTTTACCGTCGGAAAGCATTTGTCTTAATTTTTGGGGCATCATTAAAAATCTTAATGAATTTGCCACAGATGAACGGCTTTTACCAACCTTTTCAGCCACCTGCTCCTGTGTTAACCCGTAGGTATCCATCAATCTGCGATAGCCGTTTGCTTCTTCAATCGGATTTAAGTTTTCACGCTGAAGATTTTCGACCAACGCAATGCTTTCCGCCTGCAAAACACTGTATTCTTTGACAAGCACCGGCACAGTCTTAAGTCCAAGACTTTTTGCGGCACGCCATCTGCGTTCGCCTGCAACAATACGATAGTAGTCATTTTCCTTAACCGCAACTATAGGCTGCACCATCCCGTGCTCCTTGATTGATGCCGCAAGGGCTGCAAGCTTTTCAGGGTCGAAATCCTTTCGGGGCTGCTCCTTGTTGGGTTCAACAAGATTAATGTCTATCTCCTGAGCAAGGGAAATTTCCTGCTCATTTATCTGTTCTTCAATTGTTTCGGGAATTAAGGCACTTAAGCCAAAACCTCGTCCTAAACCTCGTTTTTTGTTCACGTTTCTTTATCACTCCAATGAAATGTTCCACATAGAACATTTAATTTTATTCGTTATTTTTAATGACCTCTCCTGCAAGGCTTGTGTAGGCTGCTGCACCCGTTGCGGTGCGGTCAAACACATTTATCGGCTCACCGAAAGACGGTGCCTCCGAAAGGCGTACATTTCTCGGAATAACCGAGCGGTAAACCTTTTTCCCAAAGCATTTTTTAACCTCATCAACCACCTGAATTGAAAGATTTGTTCTTCCGTCAAACATTGTCATAACAACGCCCTCAATATCCAGTTCGGGATTTAAAGCTTTTTTCACAAGATTTATTGTATTTGTAAGCTGCATAACGCCCTCTAAAGCGTAATACTCACACTGAATAGGTATCAAAACCGTGTCTGTTGCGGTAAGAGCGTTGATTGTAACCAGGCCTAAAGACGGCGGACAGTCGATTATAACAAAATCATACTTGTCCCTAACTTTCTCCAATGCCTCTTTAAGCTTAAACTCTCTTTTTGAAAGCCCTACAAGCTCAATTTCCGCACCCGAAAGGCTGATATCCGAGGGAATAATATCCATATCGAAGTATTTTGTCTTTGAAACTACTTCCTCTGCTGTTGCCTCGTTAACCAGAATATCATAAACTGTGCCTGAAATTTCTTCTTTTTCTATTCCAAGACCCGTTGTGGCATTACCCTGAGGGTCCGCATCTATAACCAGAACCTTTTTACCCTGCTCTGCAATGCAGGAGGCAAGGTTTACGGCTGTAGTGGTTTTACCCACGCCGCCCTTCTGATTTGCAACTGAAATTATCTTTGCCATATTTCCTCCGCAAATTATCTTTTAAACTCGTTTAATTATACCACTTTTAAATAAAAAATACAATACAATTACTCACTTTTATATAAATTTTCAAATTTTTTCCGAAATTTTCGGTTTTCTTCATTATATTAGTCTTAATTTCAGGGATTTTAACTTCAAAATCATAACTTTTTTACCATATATTTTGCATTGAAATTGCGAATAAAACATTGTATGCTTGTAACTGTGGTTGACATAATCCGAAATTTTACGTAAACCACAAATTAAAATTTTTAGGAGGAAACATTAGTATGTCAGGATTTAAAAAAATCTTATCGGTTGTTTTAACACTTGTTATGGCAATCGGCATCGTAACTCCTGCAATGGCTTACACAGTTAATGAAGATGTTGCAGGTACAGTTTACGAAGAAGCAGCAACAGTTCTTGGCGCACTTGGCATTATGATTGGTGACGAAGGCGGTTTCAGACCCGAAGATACAGTTACCCGTGCCGAATTTGCGAAAATTGCAGTACACGCATTAGGCCTTGAAGATGTTGCAGAATCATCACAAGGGATTACCAAATTCCCCGACGTTGGTATTAACCACTGGGCGAACGGCTACATTAACGTTGCAACTGCTCAGAACATTGTAATCGGTCACGATACAGGACTTTTTGCTCCCGAAGATGTTATCACATATCAGGAAGCTGTTACAATTTTAATCAGAGTATTGGGTCACGAGCCTGCAGCACTGGCTAAAGGCGGATATCCCACAGGCTACCTTGTAACAGGCAACAATATCGGTCTTACAAAAAAGGCTTCTGTTGCGTCAAACTCAGGTGCTTCTCGCGGTATCACAGCTCAGCTTACCTACAACGCTCTTACAATTAACTTAATGGAGCAGGTTGGTTACGGCGACAGTGCAAAATATGAAGAAGTTGACAAGACTCTCTTAAAAGACAAACTCGGAATTACAAAGGATAGCGGCATTGTTACAGGTAACTCTGTTACAAGACTTACAGGTACAAGCTCACTTAAAGATACAGAAGTTGAAATAGGCGGCAATATTTTTTACACAGGAAATTCAAAAGCAGACCACATGCTTGGTCAGTATGTAACTTATTATGTTGATACAGAGGATGACGGCGACGAGGTTGTGCTTCTTGCAATGCCTGACTCTAACAGAAATAAGTCTATCACAATTAACGCTTCAGACCTTTCACAGGAAATCACATCTGAAAGCACAAGCATTTTCTACTATCCGAACGAAGATTCTGATGAAGAAGAACTTATTCTTGCAGAAAATGTGAATGTAATTTACAATGATAAAGCGGGTGCACTTTCAAACCCTGCAACAGGTACAATCACACTTTTAGAAACCACAAGAGATGACAGCTACGACACAGTTTTCATCAACGAATATGTAAACTACGTTGTAGACTCAGTTTCAACCGCATCTAAAAAGGTTTACGATAAAAACGGACTTCCCGCACTTGATTTAAACACTGATAACAACAAAAACTTAAAGGTTATACTTGAAGACAAAAACGGCGACACAGTTGATATAAAAGACATTGAAGAATGGAATATTCTTTCGGTTTACAAAAACACAAACTATGTAAAAGCAGTAGTTTCAACAGATGTGGTAACAGGTATGATTACTGAAAAATCAGCAGTTGATGAAACTGTTGTTATAGAAGGAAAAGAATACAAGGTTGCGGAAAATATGAACTACGGCGACTTTACTTTAAAATTAGAGGGTAACTTCTACCTTGATGCAAATGGTAAAATTGCAGCTTACGATGCTCAGAGCAGACTTGACACAAACTACGCATATTTAATTAACGCAGGTTTAAAATCAGGTCTTGAACAGGAACTTCAGATTAAACTCTTTACTGCAAACGGCGAGAGTAAGACTTTAGACGCTGCAGACAAGATTAAAGTTGACGGAACAAGCGGCTTAAATCATACGTCAGCACTTGCAGCTCTCCAGACAGACGGTGCAGTTGTAAAACAGATGGTAACATTTGAAACAAATGCAGACGGCAAGCTTACTGCCATTGAAAGAGCAACTGATAAAACTGCTTCGTTCCCTGAAAGCTTTGAGAAAAATATGTTTGCATTGAATTTCAAGGGCGAAGGACTTGTATTTAAGGCATCAGGCAACAGACTCAACATTGTTGACGAAAACGGTGCTACAACAGGCTCAATCAAATTAACAGATGAAACAATTATTTTCAACATTGCTGAAAATGAAACAGACACAACAAAAATGGAAATGGGCTCGCTTAAATCATTCGTTGACTCAAGCACCTACAACGTTGAAGTGTTTGACATCAAAGAGGACCACACTGCGGGTATGATAAGAGTTACAAACACAGTTTCCAACGGTAAAATCGAAGCTCCTATTGCAGTTGTTGAAAAAATCACATCAATGAACAATTCTGAAGATGTGCTTGTAGACAAGCTTTATGCGGCAGTAGACGGCGAAAAAATTGAAATTTTAACAGAAGACACTGACATTTTAGTTAAAAACGGCAGCGAAAAATTACAGCCGGGTGACATTATTCAGTACACCACCAACGCAAAAGGCGAAATTAACAAAATCACAGTTTTATTCGATATAAACGCTAAAGACACAGAATTCTATGCAAGCTACGGTTCAGCTGACGAAATGGCTATCGTTTACGGTAAGGTAACCAAGAAATTTGCTTCCTCGGTAAACGTATCGGTTGACGGCGGCAGTGCAATCAACTACAACCTTGCAAATGCAACTGTTTACAAGTTTGATACAACAAGAAACAACAGGCTTACAATTACAGATGCAGGCGAAATTGCAAAGTGGGAAGAAGGCGCAAACGAGCAGAGAGTATTCATCAGAATTTATAAAGACGAAGTAAAAGAAGTAGTTATAGTAGAGTAAAAAGCCGCCTTCGGCAATTAACGTTCGCGTTGCTCACTTTTTAAAGGCAAACATTTATGATTTTCCGTCATTGCAACAAAATGTTGTAATTCCTGCAAATTAAACAAACGGGCGACCTGTGTGTTCGCCCGTTTTTGTTTCAGTTGACAGTCAGCATACGAAAATGTAGTGAATGACTTATGTGTCATTCCGAAGGCTAAAACGTCACGCAACCCGTTGCCGACAACCTAAAACACACCTCGTAGGGGCGAATCACGATTCGCCCGCCAAAGCTTCCCCCAAAAAGTCAGCATACAAAATCGTAGGGGTGGGTCTCCGTGCCCGCCCGATATTGCAGAATGAAAACTGATTAAATAGTGATTTTCAAAAACAACCCTTCCGTCACACTTTCGTGTGACACCTTCCCTTGCAC
>CAZBJD010000075.1:0-7575 GCA_964492155.1 uncultured Eubacteriales bacterium | reverse complement strand
ATACCAACCTCAGGCTCAGCTACGATGCCCTTGATAATGTCAAGCGCTGCCTGACCTGCTTCATCATCGGGAGTTGAGATAAATACGCTGCCGTCTTCCTCGATGTCGATTTTAACACCTGTGTCTGCGATAATCTTCTGGATAACCTTTCCGCCGGGTCCGATAACTTCGCGGATTTTTTCAACATCAATCTTAAACTGAATGATTTTAGGAGCATATTTTGAAAGATTTTCTCTCGGAGCAGGAATAGCTTTGAGCATTACTTCGTCCAAAATATAGTGACGAGCCTGCTTTGTCTTTTCAAATGCTTCTTTGATTATTTCGGGCGTTAAGCCGTCAATCTTAATATCAACCTGAATAGCTGTGATACCGTTTTTGGTACCTCCAACCTTAAAGTCCATATCTCCGAAGAAGTCCTCAAGGCCCTGAATATCGAGCATTGTAACAAATCTGTCGCCTTCGGTAACAAGACCAACGGAAATACCTGCAACAGGTTCTTTAATCGGAACACCTGCGTCCATAAGAGCAAGTGTTGAACCGCAGATACTTCCCTGTGAAGTTGAACCGTTTGAAGATAAAACTTCTGAAACAAGTCTGATTGCATAGGGGAATTCTTCAACTGAAGGAATTACCGGAACCAAAGCACGTTCAGCAAGTGCCCCATGACCGATTTCACGTCTTCCCGGGCCTCTTGAAGGTCTTGTTTCGCCAACAGAGTATGATGGGAAATTGTAGTGATGCATATATCTTTTTGATTCTTCAACGTCAATACCGTCTAAAATCTGTGTTTCGCTGATTGAACCGAGTGTTGCAACGGTAAGTACCTGAGTCTGACCTCTCGTGAACATACCTGAACCGTGAGTTCTGGGTAAAAGTCCAACTTCGGCAGAAAGCGGTCTTATCTGATTTAAGTTTCTGCCGTCAACACGCTTTCCTTCGTCTAAAATCCAGCGGCGAACAACATATTTCTGCAATTTGTAGATTGCATCGTCGATTTCAGTTTCTCTGCCTTCAAACTGCTCGTCCAATTTTGCGTGAGCTTCTTCGATAACAACAGCCAATTGTTCATCACGAACAGTTTTGTCGTCGGTATCAAGAGCCCATTTAATTCTGTCAATAACTGCTTCTTTTGTTGCTTCATAAACATCATCTGCAACAACAACAGGTGTGTATTCAATCTTTTCTTTTTTGCCGATTTCATCAGCAATCCCTTGAATGAACCTGCAAAGCTCTTTGCACGCCTCATGACCTGCAAAAATCGCTTTGAGCATCTGGTCTTCGGGAACTTCTTTAGCACCCGCTTCAATCATAACAACCTTGTCCATTGTAGCAGAAAGTGTAAGCTCCAATGTGCTTTTTTCTCTCTGTTCAACAGTGGGGTTAATAACAGGCTCGCCGTCAATAAGTCCAACAAACACGCTTGCAACAGGACCGTTAAAAGGAATGTCCGAAATTGCAACTGCAGTAGCCGCACCAACCATAGCAGCGATTTCAGGAGAATTGTCCTGCTCAACGCTCATTACAGTTGTAACGATTGACACGTCGTTTCTCAAATCCTTGGGAAACAGCGGACGCATAGGACGGTCAATACAACGCGATGCTAAGATTGCAGCCTCTGAAGGCTTACCTTCTCTTTTAATAAAGCTTCCGGGGATTTTACCAACCGAGTAAAGCTTTTCTTCATAGTCTACGCTAAGCGGGAAAAAGTCAACGCCTTCTCTTGGCTTTGCCGACGCTGTGGCAGCTGCCATAACAACGGTATCGCCGTATCTTACAAGGCATGAACCATTAGCAAGCTGAGCCATTTTACCTGTTTCTACAACCAATGGTCTGCCTGCCAAAGTTGTTTCAAAAACTTTGAACATAAAATACCTTTCCTTTCTGCACAAGCCTCTGCCCGTGCTACTGCGCTCGCAGGCGCATTTATATAAATTTTTTATTGAAACCGATTTACATGGAAAAACTCTTTTTTCCGCTAAAACCATCAAAAAAATTGGTGATTTTAACGCAAAAAAGAGGGAGCAAATATCTCCCTCCGTTTTTACTACTTTCTGAGACCGAGCTTAGCAATAATAGCTCTGTATCTTTCGATGTCCTTCTTCTGCAAGTATAAAAGAAGACCGCGTCTTTTACCAACCATCTTAAGAAGACCTCTTCTTGAGTGGAAGTCTTTTTTGTTCACTTTAAGATGTTCGTTTAAGTGATTGATTCTGTTTGTTAAAATAGCAATCTGAACTTCCGGTGAACCTGTGTCTGTATCGTGGATTTTGTTTTCCGCGATAATCTGCTGTTTCAATTCTTTTTCCATTTTGAAATACCTCCAAAAAATATTATAAAATCGCCGTTTCACAACGATTCGGGTCGGAGAGTCCCGAACCATAGCAAAAGGTTTACAAGATATAATAACATATATTTTAAAAAAAGTAAAGAGTTTTTTTAAATTTTTTATATGTTTATAAATTTAAACTGTGCATTATATAGGTCTGCATATTTTCCGCCGAGATTAAGAAGCTCATCGTGAGTTCCCCGCTCTAAAATTTTATGGTCTGAAATATACATAATCTGCGAGCTGTTCTTTATAGTTGAAAGACGGTGGGCAACAATAAATGAAGTTCTGCCTTTCAAAAGCTCCTCCAAACCTTTTTGGAGTGCAATCTCGGTTTCGGTGTCAATGCTCGAAGTTGCTTCGTCTAAGATAAGAATATCCGGGTCTGCCAGAATTGCTCTTGCAAAAGCAATCAGCTGACGCTGCCCCTGTGACAGGGTTGCTCCGCGTTCTTCAACCATTGTGTTATAGCCCTGAGGCAATTTTTCAATAAATTCATGAGCACAAACAGTTTTTGCTGCCGCAATTACTTCTTCATCGGTTGCGTCAAGCTTACTGTAACGGATATTTTCCATAATTGTGCCTGTAAACAGGAAGCTGTCCTGAAGCATAATACCCATACGGCTGCGAAGTGACTCTAAGGTTACATTCATAACATTGTACCCGTCAATCAAAACCTCGCCTTCGTCGATATTATAAAATCTTGAGAGTAAATTTATGATGGTAGACTTTCCCGCACCGGTAGGACCAACGATTGCAATACTTTCGCCCGGCTTTGCCTCAAAAGAAATGTCCTTTAACACATATGGCTCGTCGGCTTCATATTTAAAGCTTACATTTTTAAATTCAATATGACCTTCGATAGGCGGCAGCTCGGTCGCCCCGGGAAGATTTTTTACGGTAACCGGTTCTTCCATAAGGTCGAAAATTCTTTCGATATAAACGCCGCAGGTTATAATCTGATTGTAAAAACCTGCAATTGCACCGATAGGCGACCAAAATCTTGAGTTGTATGCTGCAAAGGCCAAAAGCTCACCCATTCCCAATGTACCCGCCATAACACGCTGAGCACCATAGACATAAACTAAAATTGTTACAACTACAGATAAAAAGTTTACGCCTACAGGAATAAAAAGCTCAATTTTTTTTGCCTTCATCCAGAAAAATCTGTTTTCGTTACAAATCTCGTTAAAAATGCTCTTGTTTTTTTCTTCGCGGGCAAAAGACTGAGTAACCTTCATACCTTCAATATTTTCGTGAATATAGGCATTTAAGTTGCTTTGCTTTGCAGAATATTTTTCCCATGCCGCCTTGTGCATTTTTCTTAAAAAGCTCAGAAACACGGTGAAAATCGGTACGCCCACAACACAAACAACGGTAAGCGTAACATCCATTGAAAGCATAAAGCCAACAATTACCACAACCGTAAACACATCTGTGATAATATCAACAATGCCGTTTGAAAGTGTGCCTGAAATTGAGTTTATGTAGTTTACCACGCGGACAATAATCTTTCCGTGAGGCACAGAGTCAAAATAAGAGAACTGAAGCTCCTGCAGGTGTTTGAACAAATCAAGTCTCATATCGTGAATAATTTCTTCACCCACTCTGTGGATTGTCTTTGCTCTTAAGACATTGTTATGCCATACCAAAAACTGAACAAGCACTAAAATTATAACAACCGCGATAAGGCCTTTTACATCTTTTGCGGGCAGAATAACATCTACAACCTTACTTATAAAATAGGGAGATAAAAGCCCCAAAAACGCACTTATAAGCATTAAAACAACGGTAAATAAAATAGCCCTTACGTGCTTTTTTATATATCCGCCCAGTTTTTTCAGATGGGCTTTGCTTAATTTCGTTTTAACAGCTTCGTCAACGGTAGCAGTATTTCTTTTAGCCATTATTTCCCACCTCCGAAATTCATATTAAATCTCGGGTAATCGCCCTTATAAGCAGGAGCCTTGTTAAAGTCTCCGAACTGGTCATCGCAAACCGATTTATAATATCCGCCCGCATTAACCAGCTGTTGGTGAGTACCCCACTCAATAAGATATCCTCTGTTAAATACTAAAATAAGGTCTGCGTCTTTAACAGATGAAATTCTGTGGGCAATAATAATTTTGGTTTTGCCTGCATAATCGTCTTTCAAAGTTGTCTGAATAGAAAACTCTGTTTCCATATCAACTGCGGAAGTGGTGTCATCCAAAATAAGAATTGACGGATTTTTAAGAAGCGCACGAGCCAATGACAATCTCTGACGCTGACCGCCCGATAATCCCACACCGCGCTCACCGATAACAGTGTTGTAGCCCTCAGGCAAATTCATAATAAATTCGTGAGCATCTGCCGCCTTGGCAACACGCACAATATCCTCGTGAGTTGCCGAAGGTACGCCGTAAGCGATATTTGCCTCAATAGTATCCGAAAACAGGAAAATATCCTGCATTGCAAATGCAACGTGCTTTCTGATTGTGGGAATATCAATATTTTTGATATTTATGTCATCAATGTAAACCGTACCCTCAGTAACATCATAAAATCTTGAAATAAGATTTACAACAGTTGTTTTACCCGAGCCTGTAGGACCGATAATACCGATGGTCTGCCCCGCTTTCGCACTGAAGTTTACAGATTTTAACACCTTTTCATTATCATAAGCAAAGGTAACATTCTTAAACTCAATTTTACCGTTGATACCCGTATCACGCTTTAAAACCTTGTGATTTTTAATCTTTGTTTCAGCGTCCTCAAGCTTTCGCATTTTAATGCTTGATGCCACAAATGCGTGGTACTGATTTATAATGCCTACAACCGCTTCCATCGGGGACACTATGCACCACAAAATGCCCTGAATGGTTGTAAACTGACCTAAAGTAATCTGATCAATCATCAGAAGATATCCGCCTACGCCGATAAATACAACAGTTATCATGGCGATAAAAAATCTCATAGGCGGTCCGAATTTAAGCCACTCCATACAATATTCCATACTGCTGTTGAAATACTGCTTGTTTTTTTCTTCAAATTTGTCTATTTCATACTGCTCTCTGCCATAAGCTCTTACAACACGGTTACCGCTTATATTCTCCTGTGCAACCGAATTCAAAGCACTTGTTGCCTCTCTTATTTTCACCCAGCTTTTTCTTACGTTTTGCATTTTCACAGCATAAAATGCTATAAAAGGCGAAATAGCAAGCAAGCAAAGAGTAAGCTTTACGCTTACTGAAAACATTATGGTAAAACCAACAACAACATAACACGCCTGAAGCAAGAGATTTGGAATTGAGCTGTTGGTAAACATTCTTATGGCATCCATATCCGCAGTGAGGCGGGCTAAAATATCGCCCGTACTGTTGTGGTCAAAAAATCCCGCATCAAGCTCGGAAAGCTTTGCAAAAAGCTTTCTTCTTAAATTTATGATTACCCCCTGTGACATTCTTTCGCAGGCTAATTGCTTGCAATAGGTTGCAATTTCTTTTATCACAAGTGCACCGATAAGTGCCGATGCATAAAACCACAAAAGGCCGAAAGCTCCCTTTGTAATTACATTGTCAACAAAACTGCCCAGTAAAAGCGGTTGTGTAAATACAAAAACAACCTGCACCAATGATAAAAGTACCACAACCAGTGCAGTTCCCTTGTATTTTTTCAAATACCCCCAAAGCCATCGTATAGGACCCATAAAATATCCTCCGTAAATTCTGTCAGTATTCACAAGTATTATAAAGGTTTTGGCAAATTAAATCAAGCTTAATTTACAAGTTTTTTTGGGTTTTTTGTCCAAAATCTTTGGTAAATTTTTTTTGAAAACAACTATTGCCAAAACCTTTATAATTTCGTATAATATTTATTTGTCCGATTTTATGTCATTGGAAAGCTTTTCCAAAGCGTAAGTTATTTCTTTAAGCTTTTCGCTTTGAGAATTTAAAAGCTCCATCAGCTGGTCCTTATCCTCCTTTGACTCTTTTCTGACGCTGTAAAAAAGATAACAAAAAAGTGCACACCATATTCCCTGATTCATAATCATATCAGCCACTGACTGCATATCCATATCATCACTCCCTTCATCTTCCGTAAATCACTTCGGGCAAACCCCAACCTCTACTTATTCGCCAGCTTGTAAAGTATCCAATAAAGGCTGGAATTTTCCTTTTTTGCCACGGCAAGTGCCGAAACCGCTGATTTTTTATCGTTAATTTCAATCATTTCCGAGATTTTATCAATAATTTCTTCAGGTTCTTCAATCAAGGGTTCCTCTTTAATCCCTGCAAACGCTTTAATCCCCTCAAAAATCGCCTGTGCAAACCCGTCGGTGTTATTTTTCAGTAATAAGGCATCGGCGGAATTATCAATAAAAGCAGTTTCGACCAAAATCGCAGGCATATCGGTATATTTAAGAACGCCGATATCCCCTCTCACCTTTATACCCCTGTCTTTAGTACCAAGCTTTTTAACAATTGCACTTTGCACGTTGCCTGCCAGGATTTCAGCCTTCCCGCCCTTTGCATAAATCAATGTTTCGGTTCCCGTACCTCCGCCCGCGTTACAATGAATTGAAACAAAATAATCGGCTTTTTCACTGTTTGCAATCTTATATCTTTCGTTAATGGCGGATTTTGAATCAGTCCCCACATTCTCTGTTATTGATTTTCTTGTCATCAATGTTTGCAATCCTGCCGATTTTAACAAAGACTCCAGCTTTTGTGCAATTTTAAAGGTAACATCCTGTTCCCTCAAACCGTTACCCGTTGAACCTGTGTCAAACTTATCATAATTATGTCCCGCATCAATACAAAATTTCAATTAAAACACCTCCATTTATTTTTCGCACCGGGCTTTTTTACAAAATCGAAAAGCATTTTTCGATTTTGAGAGGAGAAACCGCGTAAAATGCTTGCAATGACACACCTGACATTGCAAGTACAAAGAAGCGTGTTTCGACGATGTCCCGCATCAATACAAAATTTCAATTAAAACACCTCCATTTATTTTTCGCACCGGGCTTTTTTACAAAATCGAAAAGCATTTTTCGATTTTGAGAGGAGAAACCGCGTAAAATGCTTGCAATGACACACCTGACATTGCAAGTACAAAGAAGCGTGTTTCGACGATGTCCCGCATCAATACAAAATTTCAATTAAAACACCTCCATTTATTTTTCGCACCGGGCTTTTTTACAAATCCTTTTAAACTAAACATTATACATTACCTCCAAGTGAAATTATTGCATTTATTACTTCTTC
>CAZBJD010000074.1:0-7988 GCA_964492155.1 uncultured Eubacteriales bacterium | reverse complement strand
TATATATATATATATATAATATGTATGCAATGTTGCAAATGAAAGGATGAATGTATATGAAAAAGTCTGTTTCGTTGTTTGTGGCGTTGGTGATTATTTTATCATCAGTTTCATGCTTTGCGCTTGAGGCAACCGTTCACGAAACCGAAAACAATGTTTACGTGGAGGGTAAGGTTGAAACATATATTGAAAAAGCGCCTCTGACCTACACTATAACAATCGGTGATGATGTAGTTTATGTAGGCGAATATAAGTCTGTTAATCTTGAAAATGGCACTTACGCTTTTAAATTCAAGCACCGGGAAAGTCTTGAAAATGCATTAATTAACATTAAATACGCAGATGAAGAAGTTACAACATCTGTAGTTAAAAGCACCGATACGAATAAAATTATAGAGGCTGATGTTTATGTTACAGATAAAAGCGATAGGAGCTTTACCAAAGACAGCGAAATAGAAGTTGCAACAATAATTATACCTGAAGCGACTCTTACAAACGGAGTAGTTTTGCCCGAGCGTACATATAACAGCGATTATGCAAGAGAATCACGTTCAGGCTTAAAGGCAGTTGTTAATCTTAAGAACAAGTATGCTTATGAGGAAACCCTTTCCATTTTGGTTGCCGCATACGATGAAAATAACAAGCTTTTGGATTGCAAAGTTGAAAATGTAACAGCGGAATATGGTGAAAACGGCGAAATTCAACAGTTGAAAACTGCAGAAATTTCTGTTCCCGAGAACACCTTCAAGGCAAAAGCATTTTGCTGGAATTCAACAAATATTATGCCTTACGGCGAAGAGGCAGACGGCAGTTTACCCGAGATTGATATTTTTTGCATAGGTGACTCGTATTGTTCGAGCTATGGCAGATCATATTATCCCGGTGCGGGCTGGGGCGATTTTGTTGGCGATTACTTAAATTCGGAGTATGTTACTGTTAAGAATTTAGGTGTAGGTTCCAGCTGGGCGCAGGCAATTATGAGCAATACAAACGACCCCATTTATCAGAATAATCTTGCTCAAGGCATTGAACCGACAACCAAAATGTATGGTTGGGACACCTGGAAGAATATGAAAGCCGACCCCGACTTTAACGAAGGCGACTATATTATAGTTTCGCTGGGTCTTAATGATATGTACAGAGAAGCTCCTGAGGGACTTACACCGCTTGAGTGGTACGCTATGGCAATTGAAGAAATGGTTAAAGACGCACAAAAAGAAGGCGTTAATATTATCCTTTGCTCAGCTATGCCAACCGTTGGTTTGGTAACACAAAGTAAACAAATCCCCTTCGATAATAAAGCTGAAGAAATTGCAAACAACTACGGTATTACATATCTTGATGTAAGCAATGCCGTGTTTAAAGGCTACAGAGAAGAATATAACTATATCGTAGGCGTTACCCCATACTCCGAGCAGCTTGCAATCCGAGATGAGATTTTTGCAAAATATTATCTTGACAGAG
The DNA here is from genome assembly GCA_964492155.1 of uncultured Eubacteriales bacterium. Lineage (GTDB taxonomy): Bacteria > Bacillota > Clostridia > RGIG6154 > RGIG6154 > RGIG2094. The sequence goes on along the minus strand of CAZBJD010000074.1, from coordinate 6,524 downwards.
ACGCCTTGATGGACGAAAATCATGAATTCCATTTAACAGAGGTTGAACTTGAAAATCACGCAAGAAGTGAGTTAAGACCGGGGAATGAAACAAGCAGAAACAATCATCCGAACTTAAGAGGTGCGGATAATATGGTTTATCATTTGATTGAGCTTTTAAAAAACAGCAATTCAGATTTAAGATTTTATATCAGATAATTGAAAATTCCCCGAAAACGCCCTTACGGGCGTTTTTTGTTGACATTTATATTTTAAAATTGTATAATATGCCTGTAAAATAGCATTTGGGGGAAATTTTTTATGATTATAGATATTAACAATGCTGAAAAGTTTATTCCGCAGTTTGGTGAAACAAACTACACCAACTTTTTAACAAACAAAAACAACAGAGTTTTTGCTATACAAGGCAGCGAGCTTGAAAGCTTTGATAAATACTGCAATTATTTTGAAGAACAGGGTTTTGCTGAAAGAGAATTCCGTCAGCACGGGAATTTCTACTTTGCCGCTTTTGAAAAGGATTCAACAGGCATTTTTGTAATTTACTACGAGAATTTAAAAGAAATTAATATCACAGTTGAAAATAACTGCAAGTATTTTTCATATTCGGATATTATGAGAAACAATTCTGTTTCAACCCAGGTTACACAAATTCAGCTTGAAGACTATGGTATGAGCTATGTTATACGTCTTTCAGACGGCAGATTTATTGTAATTGACGGTGGGAAAAGATATGAGCCTCATGTTGACAGTCTTTTTGGTTTCCTTAAAAAATCTTCCGACGATGAAAAGCCTGTAATTGCTGCGTGGATACTAACCCACCCTGACTGCGATCATTATCACTGTTTTATTGCATTTTGCGAAAAATATAATGACGACGTTATAATTGAAAAGGTAATGTTTAATTTCCCTGAGCACGATGATTATAAGTTGTATCACGACCTTGAAAAAGAGGGTGACTATAAAACAATTCCTGAAATGTATGAGCAGATTAAGCGTACAGGTGCAGAAGTTTTCACTCCTCACACAGGTCAGGTTTACGAAATCGGCAATGCTTCCTGCGAGTTTTTAAACTGCATCGGTGACGTTGTTCATTACACTTACTGGAAAAACAAAAACGAGCCTTGTTTAGTAGTCAGAATGGAAATCGAAGGTCAAACAATCCTTTGGATGGGTGATGTTTCCTGCAAATATTCAAGACTTTATGAAAAGTTCGGTGCATATTTAAAGTCTGACATTCTGCAAATTACACACCATGGTTTTGGTTCTCTTGGTGATGAAGAAGAAATTGCCTGCTACAACGAGATTAACCCATCTGTTTGCTTCTTGCCTGTTGCTGACTACGTTTGCTATCATAGAACAAGTGCATACCGCCCGAGCACAAATTATATTATCACCAAAATGGATGTGGATGAAATAATAACAGGAGATAATCAGAAAACTATCACTCTCCCCTACACTGCACCAAAAACCGCTAAAAAAGCTTATCAGGAAAAATACGCTAACGGCGTAATGGACAATGGTGCACACTCGTGGTATTTCACAGGGCTTAACACAAGCAATAAAGATGATTTCACCTTTACATTTTTAAATCCTATCGGTCAGAATGCCAATGTTGAAATAAATATATATTTTAATGGTTCAAAAGATATTGAGCGTATTAAAGCAGTTATTCCCTGTTCTCTCAATGATATATGCATTACAGACCAAGAAAAGGTTGACGGCGACTGGCTTTACCACAATCCAAACTCATTAAGCAAAATCGAAATTCCGGAAAATACCACCTTTGCAGTAAGATTTATAAGCGATATTCCGATTGTGGTATCACACAAAGACCACAGTGCTGCATATCACTCAAATCATATATGATAAGAAGAATCCACTCTACCGAGTGGATTTTTGTCTATTCTTCTACATTTACTATTTTAATTTCTCTGTTATCCTTTATTTCATATAATTTGTTTTCCAGCTCATCAATTCTGTTTGTTAGCTTTGAAATCATTTTGTAAAGCATATCGGTGTCGGTTTCATCTTTTTTATATTCAGGAGGCGGTGCAGCTGTATCTTCACTCCTGACATATTCTTCAATTTCAGGCTTTACTTCTGTTATTTTTTCAACCTTTTGCTTTTCTATTTTCTTTATCTCCCCTATTAAAGACGGTTTCAGCTCGCCGTTTTGTGTTTCATAGCCGTATGTATATTTTACCGAAATATCTTTCCCGTCACCCGAAGCTGAAATTATTTTAACTATTTCCTGCTTATTAAAGCTGCCCGGGAAAAAGTATTTTGCATTTAAAAAGCTGTTGCCGTTGTCGGTGCTTACTGCCTGCAGCACTCTGCCTGCAAAATCAAGTAAAATATGTATTTTATCATCAATAACAATTACGGGCTGCAAAACTGAGTAGCCTCCGCTTATAATCTCGTGAGTTTTCTTTTCGTTTGTGTAAACCGCCTTGTATTTTCCGTTCTCGCCTATGCAAAGAGCAATATGATAATTGTTGTTTTCATCAAACTCCGCTGAAATATATTGAATTTCCTCATTAAATTTAAATATTCCACGGTACTGCGACCACTTTTTCTCATGCCAGATATATTTTTTATATCCAAGTTCGTTTTTTCTTGACATAAAGCAATAAATACTTCCGTTCTTGTCGGCAATAGAAAAATAGCTTTTAAAATCATCGCACTTTTCAATAATCTCAGGCTCGGAATCTGAATATATTATATGGTGGACTATTAAAGTTTTCTCTTTGTGTCTTACAGTATAAAAAGCATTAAGCCATCCGCTTACATTAACAATACAAAAGTTCTTATTATATGTTTCTCCCGCAGATGATTCCAGCATACATCTGTTCTGCCAATTTGTTCCGTCAAACCAATACAGAAAAAAATAATTCCGTTTATCCTGACAAAGAATATAAATATTTTCATTTTCGTCAGCAGTTATATCAAAATCCGCAAGTCCGTCTTTGAAAAGAATTTCTTCCTCTCCTGCGGGAGTGATGCACCTTATTCCGTCATTATAATAAAATTGCCACACACCACCTGATGTGTAAACCGCCTTTTTCATATTTAATCTTCCTTTCGGCTAAAGTCTTTTTTTTAAATATATGACTTTTTTACGATAAATATGAAATTTGGAACAAATACTGCTTTTCAACATATTATGTATTGGGGAATACCTAAAAAATATCAGGAGGTACTTTTAATGAATAAAGTTTCACCGGGCCCTGTGAGCGGCAACACAGGAAACTGCATCAAAGAAGCAGTGTGTATTCATACAGATAAGGTATACGATTCTTGCAGAGAACAAGAATGTACAAGATAGAAGTTAAAAGGTAAAACTAAATATAGAGTGGCAAGTTATCAGATTCTCAACATATTGAATTTTATGTCGCACTATGTCGAAATCCGTAACATGTTCGGTGTTCTAATTTTACAAGCTACTGTAAATTTGTAACACAAAGGAGATGTTACAAATGATAAAAACAAAACTTGCACACAAGATAAAGAATTACAGAGAAGCAAACCACCTCTCGCAATTTGAATTTGCGGAAGACTGTGGAGTAAGTGAAGACCTTATAAGTCTGATTGAAAGAGAAAAAGAAAATGTAAAACTTGACACGCTGGACCTGCTCTCCGTCCGGATGAATCTCACAGTTGCGGAGTTATTTTCTTCCAACACAATCTATTTCCTGATTGAATCAGATGTCACAATTGAGGACACAACCGCAAAAACTTACGGTGTCGGTGTAATTCAAAACTATAAACTTATTGACTACATCCTTGACATTTCAACCAATCAGGATGAAATTCAAAACCTTGTGTATGACCTCAACGAATACGAACTCGATGCCACCCACTTCCGGGAATATATAGAAGATTATGTGGAATAAGACAAATAAAAAAAGACGTTACCTAATTGGTAGCGTCTTAATATATCGTTTACTTTTTCTTTTTGCGTTTTCCTTTCCCATGAGGAGTGCCAATAAGGTTAGAAACCCTAATTTGCTTTACATAATCCGTAGTTGATGCAGATGGCATTCTAAAAGTAAATGTTGTTTTCCCCTGGAAGTTGCTAACCGTAAAATCACCAAGATTTATTATATTCATACCTATTAACATTCCAATATTCTGTTTTTCAATATCAGAATCTATAACACGCACATCATCAATCTTAACATTATTAGGTAAACTTATATCAACAAGATATGTATCTCTTTCGGAAGTCTGATTCGGAGTTGTCATATTAGCCTTCCCAGTAGAAACCAAAGAAAGTTGTTTAACGACATCCTGGGAAACGCAGCAATTAGTGGCACCCGTATCCCACAAAGCTAAACATTTCATCGATTTTCCGTTATAAAATACCTCTACCTCGTTGATAAGTTTGTTAGAAATTCTTCTATATTGTGATGTAAAAGCACTGCCCATTCCATTATTATCCTTTTAAAATATTAAAAATTCATTGATGCTATGCTACACTGATATGCAGCATAATCCGGAGAGCACTCTTGAACAATAAATGTACCCAGTTGCTCTGTCTTGGCAGTTTCTCTTACTCCGGCTCCATAGCTATCATAAACACCAAGTATTTTTTTGTTTTTTATAGCAATAAATGACTTGCCGTATTTATTCTGAAATTCTGTATAATGTTCTTTAAACCAAGCAAAATCTTCACTCATATAAATACCTCCTCATATTATTACCTCTCTTGTACTTTCATTATATGACATTTTTTATAAAAAATCAAGGTTTTTAAAAATTTTAATAAAATATTTTTTGCAACAACCTCGCCCATTATACCACACTTCCAATGTGACTTTCAAGGACAAGTCGCAAAGTAAAAAAATAGGCAGGAGATATATTCCCCTGCCTTAATTTCATAATTGGTCGTGTGCTTGTTTGTTAATATGTTTTTCAAGTCTTTCATGTGCTTTGGTTACATTGCCGTTGCACCCTTTCTGCATTAAACCCTCTAACGCCGCAAGTAGTCCATAACTCAATTCACACAATTCAGTTTGAATTTTATCTATATCTGTATCGTGTTTGTTACTTAATTCTACAAGCCCTACCGTTGTTTTTTCTCTCTTTAGCACCCAACGAATAACCGCCCAGACAATTCCGCCCACAGTGAGAATCAACCCAATAACAGCTGCAATATTTTTCACTGTGTCCATACTTATGTACATTTCTATATTCCTCCGTCAAATTCCGTTTTTGTTTGTTGGGTTATTGATAATACCGAAGCCAATAAGTACAGGTAAAAGCAAGTCCATAAACTCGTCAACAGTTTCCGAAATGTCTACACCCGTAAAAGTCTTTACACAAAAAACTATAAGTGCAGCAAGAGACAACCACAACGCCCAACTTCTAAATCTTTCCCAAAATTTTTCTCTCATTTGAAATTCCCCCTTATTCCATCGCCTCAGCAAGTTTTGCAACCAAAGCCTCGCCGTATTTGTAGCAAAGCAAAAATTCAATTGTTTTTTCTTCAAGACCTGCCTTTGTCTGCAGCACCTCAATTGCTTTTTGAACATCCATTCTGTTTTCCTCCGTTTCGATATTTAGGTATTTTAATGTTCCCTCAAAAATTGCATAAGCAAAATCATCAGAGTGCGTTCTTAATAAGTTAATGTCATATTCATTTGTTATAAAAGCTGTTTCAACCAAAATAGCAGGTGCATTGGTATACTTCAGTACCCCTAAATCGGTACGCACTTTAACACCTCTGTTTGAAGTGCCAAGCTTATCGGCCACACATTTATTCACTTTAGCTGCCAGTTTTTCCGCTTCGCCGCCAAGACCGAAAACAAGAGTTTCCGTGCCGTTTGCTTTAATTGAGTTGTGAGCATTGCAATGGATAGAAATAAACAAATCACAAAGCGAATTATTGGCTATTTCAACTCTCTTGTTTATGCTCTCGGTCACCGTTTTGCCCAAGTTGGAAGTAAGTGCCGTTCTGGTCATAATAACCTCTATGCCTCTGCTTTCAAGCAAAGTTCTTAGTTTATCGGCAATTTTAAAAGTAAACACTTCTTCACGTTCACCGAACCCGACCGCACCCGTGTCACCACCCGAATAGTTATGTCCCGCATCAATACAAAATTTCAATTAAAACACCTCCATTTATTTTTCGCACCGGGCTTTTTTACAAAATCGAAAAGCATTTTTCGATTTTGAGAGGAGAAACCGCGTAAAATGCTTGCAATGACACACCTGACATTGCAAGTACAAAGAAGCGTGTTTCGACGATGTCCGGCATCGATACATATTTTCATTATTCACTCACCTCGGCTCCCGTTTCCGCTTCTTCCTCAGCAATAGTATACTGAGCATCAATAACTGTCTGTATCTCTGCCAAATCATCCTCTGTCAGTACACCTTTTTCAAGCCACCCTGCAGCATTCAAAATGACCTGATAATCAGCCATTTTTCCAACTGCGTTCAATAAACCTTTTTTAATAAAATCTCCCAAACTAAACATTATACATTACCTCCAAGTGAAATTATTGCATTTATTACTTCTTC
>CAZBJD010000073.1:0-8025 GCA_964492155.1 uncultured Eubacteriales bacterium | reverse complement strand
CCCTACGATTTTGAATATTTATACAAAGAAAATGATTATTGAGACAGCTCCTTTTATGTAACGGCAACCATTGGCTAAGACAGCGGGTCAAAAAAAGGCTATTGCCGTTGAACAAAAGCTTTCTCATCTGAGGAGAAGTTGAGTTAAAAAATTTTTAAAAAAGCGGAACTTTTAAATTTTATTGCAGTCTAACCACTTGTAACCGATAAGGAGTTACCGAAAATTTATCTTATAAATATGGAGGAAGAAAAAGATGAACATTAAAAAGAGAGTTTTGGCAGCAGTTGCCGCAGCAGGAATGCTTGCGAGTGTTGCAGCGTATGCAGAGGAAGCGGTATTGATTTCAGAAGCACCTGAAGCTGCAGAAGCAATGGTTAACGGTATGACATTGACGGGCGTTGAAGTAAAGGCTGACGGCGACATTACAATGATGCCTCTCCGTGAAGTAGCAGAAGGCTTCGGCTACACAGTTAACTGGAATGATGCAGACTGGTCAATTGAACTTATTAAAGGTGCTTCATACATAACTATGGAAATCGGCGAAGATGCTTATGCATTTTCACGTATGGCACACAGACCTCTTGGAAAAGCACCGACACTTATTGATGATAAAACATACGTTCCCCTTGCATTTGCAGAAGAAATACTCGGCGGATACGCAGTTGCTGAAGAAGAAGGAACATACAAATTTGTCAGTCCTTCAATTGTAACAGTGGTTGGATTTACAGAAGAAGGCTCTCTGAAGGTTTCTGATGAAGCACGCGGAACAGTAATTGTTCATATCAGTGAAGAAACTGAAATCTTTGCAGGCGACAAAGAGGTTGAAGCTTCGGAAATCAAAGAAGGTATGATTCTTGGCGTTGAATATGGTATGGCTATGACAATGAGTCTTCCGCCGCAAACAACTGCAGAAAGAATTATTCTTAAGAATGTTGAAATTGCTGAGTAATATATAAAAAACACAGGCTGAAAGCGAAAGCTTTCAGCCTGTGTTTTAAAATTCTGCTTTTTTGCTATTTATCTAAAATATCATTTACGATTGGCCATGCATCATCAGGATAAAACTGATGTCCGCCATTGCCTTTTACGTGATGGCAAAATGCAGGATTGCCGAATTTTTCATAAAGGGGCTTAACAACATCAACACATTCGATTGCATGCTGAATTGGGAATATGCCATCTTCAATGCCGGATACAACAACAAGCTTTCTTGGAACGATAAGTCCTAAAAGGTCACCCATATTGAAATATTTTCTTATTCCTGGCACAAAGTTGCAGCAACAGTGATGCATTGCCATAATTGAATGGTCATACGTGCAAACTGCACATGACGGCATTGAAAGGTGAATTCTTTCGTCAAGGCAGGAAACGTAAAATGTTGTTGTTCCGCCGCCTGAATTACCCATACAGATAATCTTGCTTGTATCTATGTAATTTGTAAAATGCTTTTCTATTACGTCAATAAGTCTTGAAACGTCCCAGGCACGTTCGCCGATAGCGGTTCTGCCAAGTAAAACAGCTGAAAGAGCACTGTTTTTAAGACATATTGGAGAGCCGTTTTCTTTACTCTGACCGCATACACCCATATAACGCTGTTCCATTGCAATTGCACAATATCCTTCTTTTACTGCACGGACTGCGAAATCTCTGCCTCCTGCAATAGAATTTGCGTCGTTTTCAAATTTTGGTTCGCCTAAAGAAATGTGCATACCTGTAGAGTGACCCTGAAGGCAGATTGAAACAGGAATGGGTTTTGACAGTCCTTTTGGCACGAGCAAGCTGCATGGGACAAAATAGGTTTCCTCACTTTGAAATTCAAAGTCAATTCTTGTATAATCGCCGCAATCTTTTTCAGATTTTATGTTAAGTGCATCATCGCATTTTTGAAATGTGTCAATGCCCAGAAGCTCTGTTAATTTTTTTCTTGCTTTTTCCTGCCAGAGGACAAAATCTTCTTTTCCGTCATATGCAAGCAAAGGTGCTTTTGCAAGTGACATTTCATAGTCGTGTGAAATTGTATATTTCATCTGTAATCACTCCTTAAAGTTAAGTATAATAAGAATACCACAATCTAAATTATATGTCAAATTAAAAAGGCTTGCAAAACACAAATTGCAAGCCTTTTTACTATCTTTTTATTTATTTGAGTCGTTGCAGTTGCATTTGTCGCCCTTTTTATTTGGACAACAGCCGCCCGATGGACAGCCTATGCATTTTACACCTTTTTTCTTTTGCTTAACAATATAGAATATTGCTAAAGCTAAAATGGCAATAATTACAATTGCTGCAATGATATTTTTCATTTAAGACAACTCCTTAAGCAGCTTTTTTTGAGCTTAAAGCGTATTCAGCCTTTAATTCTTTGTTCGTTTTTCTGATAAGACCGATAACAATTGCTGCCATTGCCAAAACTGCAATCAAACCGGGAACGAAACCTGTGCCGAATGAACCTGTTGTGATAAGTGTACCAATCTGATAAACCAAGAAGCCGATTGTGTAGCCTGTGCCTAACTGCAAGCAAATACCGCCCCAGAGCCATTTTGAGCTCTTCATTTCAGAGTTCATAGCACCGATTGCCGCAAAGCACGGAGGTGTGTAAAGGTTGAACATAAGGCAAGCGAGTGCTGCTGCTTTTGTAAGACCCATAATTGCCGCAACTTCGTTTGCACCGCCAATCAAAGCGAGTTCTTCTGTATCGATGAAGTTGGAAATCGCATAAACTGATGCAAGTGTTCCAACAACATTTTCCTTTGCGATAAAGCCTGTAACAGAAGCTGCTGCCATTTGCCATGTACCAATTCCCAAAGGAATAAGCAAGAATGCAACAGGTGATGCGATAGAAGCAAGGATAGAAGTGTTTTCCATACCTTCTTCAATAAGCTGGAAGTTCCAGTTGTAAGCCTGCATAATTGTAACTGCGGCGTTACATACCAAAATGATTGTACCTGCTTTAACTATGTAAGCCCAACCGCGTGAACACATTGATTTGAATGCAAGAGTTATGCTTGGAACTTTGTATTCGGGAAGCTCAATGATAAAGAATGATTTTCTGTGTTTATAGCCTGCAATTTTGTTAACAAGAAGTGCACCGAGGAAAATCAGAATAATACCGACAAAGTACATTAAAGTACCAACCCACGGAGCATCTCCGAAGAATACGCCTGCAAAGAGTGCGATAACAGGAAGTTTGGCACCGCAAGGCATAAAAGGTGTGAGCATTGCAGTTGCTCGTCTTTCTCTTTCGTTACGGATTGTTCTTGAAGCCATGATGCCGGGGATTGCACAACCTGTACCGATAATGAAAGGAATAACAGATTTACCTGAAAGTCCTACTTTCTTGAAGATTGGGTCAAGAACTACTGTTGCACGAGCCATATAACCGCAGTCTTCCAAGAGAGCGATGAGGAAGTACATTACCATAACGAGCGGTAAGAAGCCTACTACTGCACTTACACCGCCAACGATACCATCAACAACAACTGTCTGAAGTATTGGAGCAGTACCTTCCATCCAGCCTGCAACGATTTCGCCGAAACCGTCAATAATCGGGCAAAGAACACTTTCAGCAAGCCACGGACCTACCCATGCCTGTGAAATCTGGAATACTAAGAACATAACAATTGCAAAAACAGGAATACCAACCCATGGTTTTGTTAAAATCTTGTCAATCTTGTCCTGCTTATTGATTTCTTTTGATAAAACTTTTCTTGTTTCAACGTCTTTAACAATTTTATTAACAAAATCAAAACGTTTTCTGTCGTCAGCTTCAACAACTGCTTTATCGGTAAGATCGATATCGCCCTGAACATAAGGAGCCTTCTGACCTGCACCTCTTAAAGCCACTGCTGCGTCAACAACGTCTTTCAAGCCCTTGTCGTTTGTGGAAATTGTTTCGATAACGGGGCAGCCAAGCTTTTCGGAAAGTGCTTTAGCGTCAATTACAGTTTCTTTTTTAGCATTGATATCGCTTTTGTTTAATGCAACTACAACAGGAATGTCAAGCTCTAAAAGCTGTGTTGTGAAGAACAAGCTTCTGCTTAAGTTTGTTGCATCAACAATGTTGATGATTGCATCGGGATTTTCGTGCTTAACATAGCTGCTTGTGATGCTTTCTTCCGAGGTAAATGGTGACATTGAATATGCACCCGGAAGGTCAACTGCAATGAGTTCTTCGTTGCTGCTGCTGTGGTTTTTCTTAATTAAACTTTCTCTTTTGTCAACAGTAACACCTGCCCAGTTACCAACACGTTCATTTTTACCTGTAAGTGCGTTGTACATAGTGGTTTTACCGCTGTTCGGATTACCCGCTAAGGCAATTCTCATAATTACTCCTCCTTTATTTAAGATGCATTTTGAACTGCTTTTTTACATCTCAGTTAGTTAGCTCGAGCTAACTGTATATTAAAATATATACGGCAACACTTTAAAGTGAATTGCCGCTTATATAATAATCGCTTCAGCCAATTGGTTGTCAAAATTGTACCTGCCGTCTTTGATAGAAACAATACATCCGCCTTTAATCTGTGAAATAATGGTTATTGTTTCACCGCTGTAACAACCTAAAGTGAACAAAAATGAGTTTAATTCTTCATCGTCGGTTTCGATGGCTTTGATTATGTATTCTTTTCCGGCTTGAGCTTCTGTTAAATTCATTTTTTTCACCTCTTATATGCAAATAATAAGGTTAGTCTTTGCTAACCTATGTTATTTTATCACTAAATATTAAGCTTGTCAATAGTTTTTTTGCAATTTTTTTTGGAAGAAATTTAGTTTTTGACAAATTTCTTTTTGTATGTTAAAATATTATCATAGTATGTTACAGAGGTAGGAAATATGATTATAAAAGAGTCTGCTGAGAATTATCTCGAAGCTATATATATGCTTTATAAGAAAAACGGTCACGTCAGAAGTATTGATGTTGCAAACGAGCTTGGATTTTCAAAACCAAGTATTTCGGTTGCAATGAAGGGTTTCCGTGAAGACGGATATATCAATATGGACCACGATGGTCTGATTACTCTTACCGAAAAGGGTATTGAGATAGCAGAGCGTGTTTATGAACGGCATCAGGTTATTGCACAAGCCCTTATAACTCTCGGTGTTGACGAAGATACTGCTTATGAGGATAGCTGCAAAATCGAGCACGATTTAAGTGATGTGAGCTTTCGTAAAATAAAGGAATTTTTTGAACAGTACAATAAATAAATTAAAAAACAGACCGGCGTCAAAAAAGATTTGACGGGTCTGTTTTTTTGTGCTTTTTCTTTTGTGTAAAATAATTCTAAAAATATAAGCAAATCGTAAAAAACATCGGTAAAAGCTGCATACTGTACGAGCTGATGGTGTGCATCAATTAAAATAGCATTCGCTGTATACGAAAACTTTTACAAAATCAATCGAGTTTAAAATTTTTGTAAGTTATCATATCGAGGTTTTTCCATATAAATTCTCCTTTAGTAAACATCATATATCCGTGAGGAGTGTTTTCTTTCGGGATTGAAACAGAACCGGGATTAAGGTAATAGTTTTCGCCGAACTGTTCGCAGGCGGAAATGTGGGTGTGCCCGTGAAGAAGAATATCTCCCTTTTTAAGCATTGGCGGGTTGGAAGTGTTGTGGTTATGACCATGAGTTGCAAAAATCATAGTTTTTTCGTGATATAAAATTGCATAATCCGCTAAAATAGGAAACTCAAGTACCATCTGGTCAACTTCGGTATCGCAGTTTCCGCGTACGCATAAAATGTTTTCTTTGATTTCGTTTAATTTGCTTATAACTGCTTTCGGATTGTATTCTTCGGGAAGGTCGTTCCTCGGACCATGATACAAAATATCACCAAGAAGCAAGAGCTTGTCGGGATTTTCTTTTTTATAGCAATCCAGCAGTTTGTTTAAATATTTTAAAGAACCGTGAATATCCGATGCAATCATTATTTTCATAGAAGTATCTCCTTTTTTTTGGGGGTTTGAAATAAAGTTTATCACAAAAAAATAATAATGTCAAAAATACTTGAAAATAAATGTAAAATGTGGTAAACTATCCCGGTATGTGAACTAAATGGAGGTAAAATAATGAAAACTTTCAGTCCAAAGCTTTTTTCTGCACTTAAAAACTACAGCGGAAAGCAGTTTGTAAGCGATATTGTGGCAGGAATTATTGTTGCAATCATTGCATTGCCGCTTTCCATTGCACTTGCAATTGCATCGGGGGTGTCTCCTGAAAAGGGCCTTTATACCGCGATTGTGGCAGGTTTTGTAATTTCATTTCTTGGGGGCAGTAACGTTAATATTTCAGGACCTACGGCTGCATTTGCAACCATTGTTGCCGGAATTGTTGCAACTTATGGTACGTCGGGACTTGTAGTCGCAACTATTATGGCGGGTATTATTCTGATTTTAATGGGCGTTTTAAGACTTGGTGCTTTAATCAAGTTTATACCGCATACCATTACAACGGGTTTTACTTCGGGCATTGCAATTACCATTGTAATAGGGCAGATTAAAGATTTTATGGGGCTTACTTTCCCCGAAGGCGTTACACCGGTTGAAACAATGGAAAAGCTTTCCTGCGTTATAGAGTCTGTTTCAACAATTAACTGGCAGGCTGTTTTGGTTGGTGCTATCGCTCTTGCGATTTTAATCGTATGGCCTAAAATCAGCAAGAAAATTCCCGGCTCTTTAATTGCGGTTGTCGCAGGAGTTATAATTGTTAAAGTGTTTAATATGCAGGTTAACACAATCGGTGATTTGTATACAATTTCACGTTCGGCACCCGCATTTGCAGTTCCAACGGTTAACCTTACTTTGATAAAAGAACTTATCCCGAGTGCATTTACAATTGCAATACTTGCTGCAATTGAATCACTTTTGTCATGCGTTGTGTCAGATGGTATGATTTCCGACAGACATAATTCAAACACAGAATTAATCGCTCAGGGTGCAGGTAATATTTTCTCGGGACTTTTCGGCGGAATTCCCGCAACGGGAGCAATAGCGAGAACTGCAGCGAATGTCAAAAACGGCGGCAGAACACCTGTTGCAGGTATGGTTCACGCATTGGTGCTTTTGCTTATTTTGGTCGTTTTAATGCCTTATGCGGCGTGGATTCCAATGCCTGTAATTGCGGCAGTGCTTTTTGTTGTTGCTTATAATATGAGTGAATGGCGTCAGTTTGTGAAAATATGCAAAACAGCGCCTAAAAGCGATATTATAGTCCTTGTGTTAACATTTGTTTTAACGGTTGTATTTGACTTGGTAGTTGCAATTGAAGTAGGGCTTTTGGTTGCAGTAATCCTGTTTATGAAGAGAATGACAGAGGTTACACATATCCGTCCGTGGACAAGAGCAGACGAAGCGACACAAAGTGATAATGGCAGACTCAAGGACATTCCTGCAAAAGCTCAGGTGTTTGAAATTAACGGCCCTATGTTTTTTGCAACAAGCGATGTGGTTTCTGCAATTCCTGTCAAACAGGGAACAAAGGCGGTTATTTTAAGAATGAGAAACGTTCCTGCACTCGATGTTTCGGCACTTCGTACGCTGAGCAAAGCATATGAGTACTTTGATGAAAAGGGGATAACGGTGTTGTTCTCACATGTGAACCCGCAACCTCTTTCCGTAATGCAGAAAGCAGGCTTTTACGATAAAGTCGGAAGCGAGAACTTCCTTCCGAATATAGACGAAGCGTTAAAAAAAGCACAGAATATGTGTGCGTAGTATGAATTTTAAGGGGCTGAAGAACAGCCTCTTTTTCTTTTTGCCAAAAAACTTGAAAAAAAGCGATTGTTGTGGTATACTGTAGCTTGAAAAGTTATTAGGTTATATTATGAATTAAAAGAAAGGAAGAAACAAAATGATAAAGCTTTCAGACGGACAGTTTTTGTTAAACGGGACTACTTTGTCGTGCGATGCGCCAATAAGCAAAGATGAGGCAAAGAAAAATACTATGGCTTACAATATTTTAAAAAGTCACAACACTTCGGGAAATATGGATAAGCTTAAAATAAAATTTGATGCTATGGCATCTC
>CAZBJD010000072.1:0-8057 GCA_964492155.1 uncultured Eubacteriales bacterium | reverse complement strand
TTAATTTGGTTTTTGATTTCTTTTTATTTTAAATGTTGATGTTCTTTCCAAAAGCTTATCGGAAACAACCACATTCCTTATTTTCTTGTAGGAAATAAGTTTTTCGTTTATCTCTTTAACTGCATCATTTACTGTTTTTTCAATTTCATCGTCACTCTTTCCTGGAAATTTTTCCTTGTCACAAACAATATACGCTGAAATTATATCTTTTTCACCATCTGTTTCACCGTAAACCATACATTCTTTGACAAACTCATATTTATAAATAAGTTCTTCAAGTTCTTCGGGAAATACATTTTTACCATTTTTAAGAGCAATCATATTTTTCTTTCTGCCTGTAATCCAGATAAAGCCGTCGCTGTCAATATATCCAAGATCGCCTGTGTGGAAATATCCGTCTTTTAGCACTTCTTCCGTAAGTTCCTGATTTTCATAGTAACCAAGCATTATATTATCGCCTTTTGCAATAATTTCGCCAATACCGTCTTCGTCGGGGTTGTCGATTTTAATATCAATTCCGCGCATTGCAACTCCCACCGAGCCAAGACGCATATTCTCAGGATTTTCCGCACACAAAACAGGCGAACACTCGGTTAAGCCATACCCCTGCACAGTAAAAAATCCGATATCGTGGAACCACTGCTCAACCTCGGGATTAAGTGCAGCTCCGCCCATTATTATCAAATTTAGTGACTGCCCGATTTGCTTTGTAATCTTGCCGAAAAACAGTTTCCTTAAATCAATTTTAACTTTCAGAAGTGTACGGCTTATTTTTATCAACAGATTTATAAGCTTTTCAATGCCCATATCTTTTATTTTTCTTTGAGCAGTTTTATAGATTGCATCTGCTATCAAGGGAACACCTACCAAAATGGTTGCTTTATGTTCATCAATTGATTTCGTGATTTTTAAACCATCGCAAAAGGCATTGTTCATACCAAGGCTTAAAAAGAGAAGCAACCCAACCATTCCGAATGTATGATGCAGAGGAAGAAGAATAAGGCTTGTATCCTCGCTTTTAAAAGGCTCGTGATATGAAAGAGAATATATATTTGAAGTTATATTGTTTTGTGAAAGCATAACCGCTTTTGAATTATCGGTTGTTCCCGATGTAAAAAGCAACAAGCTCATTTTATGGCTGTCAATTTCGTAATGTTCGTTTTCCGATGCGGAAATACTTTTTGCCTTTTCAATTAATTCTTCAGATGCACTTTCAAGCATAATATCAAGCTCGGGTAAATTCATCTTCCCTGCCACAAACAATACTTCCGCCTTACTTCTTTCCAACTGACTTTCAATTTCATAATCCTTAAGTCCTTTGTCGAGAGGAATCAAAACGCTTCCGGTATACATTGCCGCAAGATGCACCAATATCCATTCATAGCAGTTCTTTCCTATGAGAGCAATTCTTTTTCCAACATACCCGCGCTGCATGAAAAGCCTTGACAACGCTTTGACATCTTCTAATAAATCAATATAAGTCACATTTTTGTTTTTTAACGAAAACGCGACCTTTGTGCCGAATTTTTCAGCTGATTTTTCAACCATTTCCGCCAGATTTTCATACAAAATATAATTTTCCACGTTACACCTCTTAATCATTAAAACAACGTTATGTAGTATTCAATACTATGTTAGCACGTTTTTCATATTCTGTCAAGACTTGATTTATTTTCAAATATGTGTTATTATACTTTCGAGGTGTATGAAATGAACTATAATAAAGAACAGATTGAACAGTTGTTTACATACTGGAATAAAAGGATTGCAGATTTTTCTCTCCCTGAATGGAACGAGCTTCCTATGTTTGATTTATATATGGATCAGGTTATAAAGCTTTTAAACAAATATCTTGATATATACGCAGAAGCTACAAATGATGACAAGGGTATCACGCAGTCAATGATTAACAATTACGTAAAACTCAAAATCATTCCCTCACCCGAAAAAAAGAGATACTCAAAAATTCATCTTGCGTACCTGATAATTGTGTGCGTGTTGAAACAAACTTTAAGTATTTCAACCATTCAGAACATAATTCCTTTGGGTCTTGACGAAGAAGATGTTAAAAAAATATACACTTCATTTGTCGCAAACCAAAGAAAATCATATGAAACTGTTTCCCGTCATATTTCAGACGTTGCAAATCTTGTATTTGAAACTGACGGGAAAGACCCTGAAAAAATTGGCGATCTTATAATTCAGGTTGCAAGCTCGGCAAATGTTTTTAAAATGATAAGCGAAATTATTTGCACACCAAAAGAATAAACGTACAAAAAAGGCTGCTGAAAACTCAGATGAGTTTTCAGCAGCCTTTTTGACTTTAAAAATTATTTAAGTGCAACCTTCTGCGGAACTTCAACCATCTTGTCATAGCAAGAAAATGCGTTGTCCACAAACTCTTTGTCCATTTTAGGAGTAATAAGGCTCACAAGCGGAACTACAACCAGACCTAAAATCATTACGAATGCACCGCAGTTTACAGGTGACTGCAAAACTGCCGGGAATGAGCTTCTGAATAACATATTAAGTATCATAATGCCCGCACCGAGGATAAATGAAACCCAAACAGATGCTTTTGTTGTTTTCTTGAAATAAAGTCCGTAAAGGAATGGAGCAAGAAACGCACCTGCAAGTGCTCCCCATGAAACGCCCATCATATCTGCGATATATCCGAGCTTATCTTTATTGATTGCGATAAATGCAGAAACTGCAATAAATGCAACAATCAAAACTCTCATAACAAGAACCTGTTTCTTTTCGCTCATATTTTTTACCATATGACCTTTAATCATATCAAGTGTAAGTGTTGAGCTTGACGCAAGAACGAGTGAAGAAAGTGTTGACATTGAAGCAGATAAAACAAGAACAATTACTACACCGATAAGGATATCGGGCAGATTTTCAAGCATTGTAGGAATAATTGCATCATATCCGCCTGAAGGCATACCGTTAACAACGTCAAGCTTGTCTGTAAAGAGTCTGCCGAAGCCGCCGAGGAAGTAACAACCGCCTGCTACGACAATTGCAAATACTGTTGAAATAATTGTGCCTTTTGTAATATCTTTTTCACTCTTGATGGCATAAAATTTCTGAACCATCTGAGGAAGACCCCATGTACCGAGAGATGTTAAAACTACAACAAATAAAAGTCCAAGCGGATCAGGACCGAAGAATGAGTGAAACGCACCCGGTGCGGTACCTTCAACCTGAATTTCAGCCAAACCATTTAATGCTGCAGTAAATCCGCCGTTGCCGGTTAAAACTGCTGCAATAACCGCAATAATACCGCCAATCATAATAAGGCCCTGAATAAAGTCGTTAATTGCAGTTGCCATATAACCGCCCGCAATTACATAAATACCTGTAAGTACTGCCATAACAATTACGCACACATCATATGAAATACCCGGGAAGGACATTTCAAAAAGTCTTGAAAGACCGTTGTAAAGTGATGCTGTGTAAGGAATAAGGAAAATAAACACGATTATTGAAGCAACAATCTTAAGTGCATTGCTGTTGTAACGTTTGCCGAAAAATTCAGGCATTGTTGCACTTTCGAGATGCTGCGACATAAGACGTGTTCTTCTTCCGAGAACCACCCACGCAAGAAGTGAGCCTAAGAACGCATTACCAAGACCAATCCATGTAGAGGCAATACCAAACTTCCAGCCGAACTGACCTGCATAACCAACAAAGATTACGGCTGAAAAATAAGATGTTCCGTAAGCAAAAGCCGTAAGCCAAGGACCTACCGATCTTCCGCCGAGAACAAACCCGTTAACATCTGTAGCATGCTTTCTGCAATATACGCCAACGCCTATCATAATTGCAAAAAACACAACCAGCATTAAAATTTTTACCAACATTTTTACACACTCCGTTTCGAGTAAAATAATATGCTTCTATTTTATCAAATAATGTCTGTATCTGTCAACAAAATAATGTAAAATTTTATAACAAATTTGTGTATAAATTGCACAAAAAAGCCCGTGTTTTTCAACACAGGCTTCATAATTATTCATTCCACGAAATAAAACCGTAGCTTTTAAGAATATCCATATATTTTGCAAGTCTTTCATAAAGTGGATTTGCTTTTTCTCCGAACTTTTCTTCAACAAGTTTACCAATCTCGATAAGATTTTTGTTGCCGTCCAGAAAAGGCCATACAAAGCTTCCCATTTCATCAAGGTGAACATAGCTTACTTTCGGCTTTTTAAAAAATCTCTGTGCTATTTTGTTGAAAAAGCCTTTATTCTCTATTTCAAGAGTAACAATGCCGTTTTCCTCGTTCCAGCCAATGTTAGATGCTCTTATCGGTTTTCTTTCCAGAAAATTTTCCGAATTTTGTTTTTTCATAGCTTAGCTTCTTTTCTTCCAGACAGAAAATTTGAGCAATGTTGCAACAATTACTGCAAAAAGCACAAGTCCGCCAATATTCATAAATGAAGCAGAAAGTCCTAATTTAGCTGAGAGGTCAATAACCCGGTCAACTCCGAATACTGCAAGAAGTGCCAAAAGTATACCAACCAGACCTTCGCCTGCAATCATACCCGAGCAGAACAAAACACCGTCATTGATAATAGCTTTCTTTTCTTCTTCGTTTTTCTTCATCTTTTCAAGTGCAAGACGCACCAAGCCGCCAACCATAATGCACGCATTAAGCTGAACAGGAAGATATACACCGATTGCAAAAGGAAGTACAGGTATTCCCACCACTTCAGCAACAATCGCGATAAACACACCGATAAACACAAGTGCCCACGGAAGGTTACCTTCCATTACGCCTTCAATAATAAGTTTCATTAAAGTTGCCTGAGGAGCTGCAAGCTCGTTGCTTCCGAATCCCCACGCACTATTTAACAGATAAAGTGTTCCTCCGATTGCAAATGCTGCAGCAACAACACCTACAATTTCACCAATCTGCTGTTTCTTAGGTGTTGCACCTAAAAGGTAGCCTGTTTTTAAATCCTGTGAAGTATCGCCTGCAATTGCAGAAACAATACAAATAATCGAGCCTATTGCAATAGCGCTGCACATACCTGTAATACCTTCATAGCCTGTAAACTTCAAAATCAACGTTGCAATCAAAAGTGTTGCAATCGCCATACCTGAAACAGGATTGTTACTGCTGCCTACAAGTCCCACCATTCTTGATGAAACAGTTGCAAAGAAAAAGCCGAATACAACAACAATTACTGCACCGATTAATGTAACAGGAATTGCAGGAACAAGCCATACTAAAATTGTTAAAACTGCAATTGCAAGAAGTACAACTTTAAGATTGATATCAGTATCTGTACGCTTATTTGATGCAGCTCCCGCTGATGACATACTCTTCATAGCCCCGCCGAATGTTTTAACAATCAAAGGAAGCGATTTTATAAGGCTGATAATACCGCCCGCTGCCAACGCACCTGCACCGATATATCTGATATATGAACTCCAGATTGCACTTGCACCGCCTGAAGCATACATTTCTCCGATAGGAGCTGTTCCCGGATAAAGTGTTATATCAGCACCGAAAAGCACTATCAAAGGAATAATTACAAGCCAGCTTAATACGCCGCCTGCAAACATATATGATGAAATTCTTGCTCCGCATATATAACCAACACTCATAACAGCAGGATAAATCTGCGTGCCTATTTCGCCTGCAAAACCTTTTACGCTTGCAGAAATTTCACCTGAAACAAGCTTTAACCCATCAATAATAAATTTAAAAATTGCCGCAAAACCCATACCCGCAAACACAGTAGAAGCTTTTGCTCCTCCCTCTTCGCCTGCAAGCAATACCTCTGCACAGGCAGTCCCCTCGGGATAAGGCAATGTGCCATGCTCTTTTACGATTAACGCATTACGGAGCGGCACCATAAAGAATACGCCCAAAAGACCGCCGATAAGAGCAATCAATGTAATTTCAATAATGCTCGGATTTTCAGTTTTGCCTTCCGCAGCCCATAAAAAGAGTGCAGGAAGTGTGAAAATCGCACCTGCTGCCAACGATTCGCCGGCAGAACCGATTGTCTGGACAATATTGCTCTCCAAAATTGAATTTTTTCTCATAATTACGCGGATAACACCCATTGCTATAACCGCAGCAGGAATTGACGCAGAAACTGTCATACCTACTCTCAATCCGAGATAAGCGTTTGCCGCACCGAATACAACAGCTAAAATAACGCCCATGACTATCGAAGCAACAGTTATTTCAGGTGTTACCTTTTCAGCCGGAATATACGGCTTGAATTCATTCTGATTATTCATTGTAAAACTCCGTTCCGCCGCACAAAAGCGGCTTTTTAAATATACCTGAGTATTTTATCATATATTGCAGAAAAAAGCAATGCTAAAATTATCTGCACTTTTCCAAAATCCCCAGCACACACTCGTAAATATCTTTTACCGATGATATTTTCAGCTTTTCGTTAATTGTGTGAACATCAATCAGTTCAGGACCTATTGCAACACAGTCCAGACCTTTTAACTTATCCGAAAACATTCCGCACTCAAGTCCTGCATGAATTGCAACAATTTCCGGTTCAAATCCTGTTTTTTCACTGAATACTTCCTTGCAGATTTCCTGCAAAGCTGAATTTGAGTTCAGTTCCCACGGCGGATAATGACCGTATGATTCTATATTGCATTTAATTGATGCAGCAAAAGTTTTAAGCTTTTCTTCCAGGAATTCCAACCCCGATTTTTTATTGCTTCTTACCATAAAATGAAGCAATATTTCATCAGCCTCAGTTTTCAAAACACCAAGATTAAGCGATGTTTCAACAAGGTCTTCAATAGATGCACTCATATCAACAACACCGTTTGGTATCTGGCTTAACATAAATACCGTTTCTTTTGTTTTGGGTGATGAAATAACATCGAAATTACCTTCTGAAATTTCAATTGTAAAGTTAAAACCGGGTTCTCTGTCGGCAATTTCATTTTTAATTATATTCAGATAATTTTCAAGCTCAGGCACTATACTGTCACTTGCCATAATTGAAATTTCACATCTGTTCGGAATTGCATTTCCTTTGTCGCCCCCGTTTAATGCTATAATTTCAAAATCATTTTCAAAACTCAAATGATTTAATACTCTGCCTGCCAGAATATCTGCATTTACTCTGCCCTTGTCGATTTCAATACCCGAGTGCCCGCCTTTTAAGCCTTCCAAAACCACTTTAACACACTTTCCGATTTTGTTGGTTTTTTCAAGCGGAATATGCATCTTAAAATCAAAGCCTCCCGCACATGAAACCGTAACTGTTTTCGGGTCTTCTGCATCGAGGTTAATCATTTTTTTTGATTTTAAGCCATCGCAATTAAGCTTTGCCGCCCCAATCAGCCCTACTTCTTCATCAATTGTAAACACTGCTTCAATAGGCGGATGTGCCAAATCGTTACTGTCTAAAATTGCAAGAATCATTGCCATGGCAATACCGTTATCGGCACCAAGAGTTGTTCCCTTTGCTTTTACATAATCACCGTCAATATATGGCACAATCCCTTGCTTTTCAAAATCAAACTCAAGTCCCGCTTCTTTTTGGCACACTATATCCATATGTCCCTGAAGCATTACGGTATCAGAGTTTTCATATCCCGTTGTCCCGTCTTTAAATATTATTACATTTAAGTTTTCATCGCATACTGCTTTAAGTGAACGTTTTTGTGCAAAATCCATACAGTATTTGCTTATCTGTTCCATATTTCCCGAGCCTCTCGGAACCATACATATTTCTTCAAAAAACTCAAATACTTTTTTCGGGTTTAAACCGCTTAAATTACCCATATCATATTCCTCCGAACACTTTTTTCTTATTGTTTGTAAAAACTTTCCGTTTATTCTGCAAAAAAGCGGCGACATTCGCGCCATGCGAATATCGCCGCCTACAACACATAATTATCTGTTCAAAATCAACTTTGTAAGTTCAACAGGGTCAACGATTTTACCGTATTTATAAACTCTCATATTACCGGAAGCGATTTCATCGATAAGGATTACTTCATTATTGTTGTAACCAAATTCAAATTTAATATCCCATAAATCAAGTCCTATT
>CAZBJD010000071.1:0-8080 GCA_964492155.1 uncultured Eubacteriales bacterium | reverse complement strand
AAACAAGAGCTATAATGGATGAGCTTGTAAGAACAGGAAAGCTTGAAAATACATATATTGCAACCGATTATTTTGATGCTTCAATCAACAGAATTGCAGCTTGGACAACAGGCATAAGAAACACAAGAAAAGCACTTCTTGCCGCACTTTTGCAGCCTACAGAGCTTTTGAAAAAATTAGAAGCGGAGGGCGACAATACTGCACGCCTTGCGGTTTCTCAGGAATTCAAAGCTGCACCTTTTGGTCTTGTGTGGGATTACTACTGCGAAAAAGAGGGCAAAGGCACAGGACTTAAATGGCTTGAAGAAATCAAGAAATACGAAAAAGAAGTTCTTTTAAAGAGATAATAAAAATTTTACATCCCCTTACGGAAGGTAAAAAAGGGACTGTAAAAAACTCTTGAGTTTTTTACAGTCCCTTTATTTATGCTTTGATATTGAATATTAAGTAAATTTGTGTTAAAATACTCAAAGAAAGGATTGAAATTATGAAAGAGCATAACAACTTTTTTCAGGGAATAAAAGACGGCATACCAATTTGTTTAGGGTATTTATCGGTTTCCTTTGCATTTGGGATTTTCTCGGTATCATCAGGGCTTTCGGTAATTCAGGCACTTTTAATTTCCATGACAAATGTAACTTCGGCAGGACAGCTCGCGGCAGTTCCCATTATGTTGTCGGGGGGCAGCTTGATTGAGCTTTTTATGTCGCAATTAATTATAAATTTAAGATACGCATTAATGTCGGTATCGCTTTCGCAGAAGCTGGGTAAAAGCGTTAAAACGGCAGACAGATTTTTGATTGCATTTGTAAATACAGACGAGGTTTTTGCAGTTGCATCGGGTAAATTGGGACAGGTAGGTAAAAAATATCTGTACGGACTTATTATAACTCCCTACTTTGGCTGGGCACTCGGCACTTTTATTGGTGCGGCGGCAGGAAATGTGTTGCCGGCGTCGGTGGTTTCTGCTCTCGGCATTGCCATCTACGGAATGTTTATCGCAATTGTGGTACCTGTAATCAAAAAAAGCAGAAACACGCTTTTGTGCGTTGCGGGAGCTGTGGTGCTTATGCTGATATTTGAATTTGCACCAATGCTTAAAACAATGCCGGGCGGCTTTAAAATTATAATCTGTGCTTGCCTTGCAAGCGGTGTGGCGGCATATTTTGCACCAATAGAAACAGAGGTGAGTGAAAATGCAGGCGAGTAAGTTTTTTATATATCTTTTAGTGGCAGCGGGCACAACATATCTTATAAGAATGTTGCCTTTAGTGCTTATAAAAAAGAAAATTACGAATAAATATATAGTATCATTTTTATATTATATCCCATACGCAGTTTTAAGTGTTATGACTATTCCCGCAGTATTTTATGCAACATCTTCAAAGCTTTCGGCACTTTGCGGAGTTATAGTGGGGGTTGTTGCGGCGTACTTCAATCAAAGTCTTTTAAAAGTGGCTTGTTTGTCTTGTGCAGCGGTATTTATTGCAGAATATATCATAAATTTAATATAAAGATAACCTTTGTATAATAAGACCGTATTGCTTTTTATTGTGTATTGTGATAGAATAGATTTCACAATATTTCTTAAAGGAGAAATAGCTTAGTTATGAATATAATTATTGTAGGTTGCGGCAAGGTTGGTCAGAAGATTACGGAAATGCTGGCGAACGAGCGTGAACACAACATTACTGTTATTGACCCGAGATACGCAGTTGTTTCAGACCTTGCAAATGAATATGATATTATGGGGGTTGAGGGAAGCGGCGTAAGTATTGAAACCCTCACCGAGGCAGGCATTGAGAATGCCGATATTTTAATTGCAGTAACAGGGTCTGACGAAATTAATTTAATAACCTGCCTGATTGCGAAAAAGACAGGTAACTGCCAGACTATTGCCAGAGTAAGAAAGCCCGAGTACAGAAAAGAAATCAATTTAATAAAAGATGACCTGGGTCTTGCTATGGTTATCAACCCCGAGCATACAGCGGCTTCTGAAATTGCACGCGTGCTTCGGTTCCCGTCGGCAATTCAGATTGATACATTTGCAAAGGGCAGAATTGAAATCTTAAAATTTAAAATTCCCGAAGGCTCGCCTCTTGAAAATTTAAAGATTGCAGATATGAGAGCAAAGCTTGATTGTGATATTTTGGTGTGCGGCGTTGAGCACGGAGAGAAAGCGTCAATCCCGAGAGGTGATTTTGTTCTTCAGAAGGGCGATAAAATCAGTATTGTGGGCTCTTTTTCAAATGTTACCGACTTTTTCAAAAAAATCGGGTTTAAATCTCAGCCCATTAAGGATACGACAATTGTAGGCGGCGGAGAAACTGCTTACTATCTTGCAAAGCAGCTTATTCAGACAGGTATCAGCGTTAAAATCATTGAAAAAAGTGCCGAGCGTTGCGATGAGCTTTGCAGACTTCTTCCGAAGGCTACCATTATTCACGGAGACGGCACCGATACAAGAGTTTTGATGGAAGAAGGTCTTGAATACGCAAGCTCGTTTGTGTCGCTTATTAACATTGACGAAGAAAATATTATGCTTTCGCTTTTTGCCAAAAGCAAAACAGGCGGAAAGATTGTTACAAAAATCAACAAAATTGCTTATGACGAGGTTATAAGCGGACTCGACCTTGATACTATTATTTATCCCAAAAATATTACCGCCGAGTACATTGTGCGTTTTGTTCGTGCAAAGCACAATTCTATGGGCAGCAACATTGAAACAATGCACTTTATTTTAGACGGAAAGGCAGAGGCATTGGAGTTTAATATTGAAAAAGATTCTCCCGTTGCAAATATAAGCTTGGAAGATCTTTCTCTTAAAGACAATGTTTTAGTTGCCTGCATAAACCGCGGCGGAAATGTAATACTTCCCAGAGGTAAGGATATGATTTTGCCGGGAGATACAGTTATAATTGTAACTGCAAGAAGCGGATTTAAGGATATCAGCGATATTTTAAGGTAGAGGTTAATAAATGAATTACAGACTTATTTTATCTACATTAGGCAAAGTTTTAATATGCGAAGCAGGCTGTCTTGTGCTTCCGCTTTTATGTGCAATTGTGTACGGCGAAGCGTGCATCAATGACTTTTTGATTTGCATAGGAATTTGTGTTTTGGCGGGGCTTGTTTTGGCTTGCTTTAAGCCTAAATCAAAATCGCTTTTTTCAAAAGAAGGCTACGTTACGGTTGCTTTAAGCTGGATTGTAATGAGTATCTTCGGGGCGTTGCCTTTTTATATTTCAGGGTATATTCCGAATTTTATTGATGCGTTTTTTGAAACTGCATCGGGATTTTCCACAACAGGTGCATCAATTTTAACAGATGTTGAAGCACTGCCCAAAAGCCTGCTTTTCTGGCGAAGCTTTACTCATTGGATTGGCGGTATGGGTGTTTTGGTGTTTTTGGTTGCAATTCTTCCCCTTTCGGGAGGCAGCAACGTGTATTTAATCAAGGCGGAAAGCCCGGGTCCGTCTGTAAGCAAGCTTGTGCCGAAGGTTAAAGAGGGTGCAAAGATTTTGTATTCTATTTACATTGGATTTACATTGGCAGAGTTTGTGTTTCTCTTAATCGGCGGACTTGACATATTTTCTGCACTTACCCTTACCTTCGGAACTGCAGGAACGGGCGGTTTTGCCATTTTAAATTCAGGGATTGCAAGCTATTCGCCTTATATTCAGAACGTTATTACAATATTTATGATTATTTTCGGTGTGGATTTTTCAATTTATTATCTGATTATTCTCAGGAAATTTAAATCGGTGTTAAAATCAGACGAATTTAAGGCGTATCTCGGAATTATAGCGGTTTCAATTGTAATAATTACGGTTAACTGTCTGCCGCTTTTTGACAGCGTGTGGACATCGCTTCGTCACAGTGCTTTTCAGGTTGGCTCTATCATCACCACAACAGGTTATTCCACAACCGATTTTAACTTGTGGCCCGAACTTTCAAAAACCGTGCTTGTGCTTTTAATGTTTATAGGTGCCTGTGCAGGCTCAACAGGCGGCGGTATGAAGGTTTCAAGAATTATTCTTCTTATAAAGAGCGTTATAAAAGAAATCAAAATTATGGCACACCCCAGAACTGCCTTCAGAACCACTATGAACGGCAGAGTGGTTGAGCATGAAACAATCCGCGCGGTAAACGTGTATACGGCGGCATATCTTGCACTTTTTGCCTTTGCACTTCTGGTTATAAGCCTTGATAATCTTGATTTTACAACCAATTTTACTGCCGTTGCGGCAACCATAAACAATATCGGACCGGGACTTAACATAGTTGGACCGACAGGGAACTTTTCAGCATATTCCGACCTTTCAACCTTTGTACTTTCAATGGTTATGCTAACAGGCAGACTTGAAATTTTCCCGATGCTGATGATGGTTGCTCCAACTACCTGGAAGAAATAGTTAAAGGGGATGTAAAAAAACACCCCAAAATCAAAAATTTATAAACAAAAAAGACGAAAAATTTCAATTTTTGAGATTTTTCGTCTTTTTCTAAGCCTTTTTGCTGCGAAAAAACTTCGCCATTCGCAGTATCTATATACAGCCTCAGGTTGCTCAGTTTTTCCGTTCTGAACATTTTTTCCTATTCCTTTTAGTTGTTAGTTTAAGGCGGAAACTACCTGAAATACATTCCTCTTGTAAAGGGGGAGTTTGGCTTTGTACCCTTTTGGTAGCTTTCGATTATGCTTTCAATTTCTTTTTTTGATTCTGTCGTGAATAAAAATTCAAGTCCTTTTATGTCTTTTCCCGAAAATTCTTTTATTTTGTCAGATAGATTTATGGGGACGGAATTTAAAATAACATTTCTGTGCCCGAACTCGCAAATCACGTCAAAGGCGGCATTTTTGTCGCAAAGCTTATAAGAACCATTATAGTTTATGCACTTTCCTGCATTTTTTATGATACAGTTTTCGGTGGTCATAACGGGAATTTTGCCGTAAACCACCGCGTTTACCGCCATAGGCTTTTTCATATCGCGGATTTGAGCAAGCTTTGCTTCGATTGAAACGGCGGTTTCTTTTAATCCCATTTCCTTTGCACAGGATAAATCATAAGAGTTATAAAAATTCATTGAAAATGCACCGTGAGCCTCAATCCCAAGTTCTTTGCAGATAGAAATATGGCTGATAGTCCTGCACAGAGCTTTTTTTATATTAAGCGACAAAAGCTTTTTCTTTATTTGTTCTTTCTGACTGTCGAAAATCACCGCAGGAAGTATTGCACCAAGCCTTTCGTCTTTGAAATTTTTAATTTCATAAAGAGGAAGCCATATGTGGTGAGCAAGGTCAAGATACTTCATTCCTGTTATCTGGCTTTCCTTTAAAAAGTGAAAATTATACACACTTTTTTTGTATTTCAAGCCATATATTTCGGGAAGATTATCAAAAGTTTCTCTTTCGGGCATTACAATTTCAGGCTTTGGCTGAGGCTTTTTTATTTTAAGAGAAAAGCCCTTTGAGTCTGCCTTGTCTTTCTCGGTTCTTATGCCGAACATTGCTTTGCCTTTGGTATTTTCAAAGTATCCGTTGGTAAATCCGCTTCGTGAAAAAAGCTTTTTAAGGTCTGAAATTTCTTTTTCGGTTGCGTTCCTTTTTTCATCAATAAGCTGCCTGTATATGCTTGTTACGCCGCCCACGTATTCGGGACTTTTGAGTCTGCCCTCGATTTTAAGGGAATACACTCCCGTATCTAAAAAATCGGTGAATTTTCCTGCCGTGGAAAGGTCTTTTAAGCTTAATTCATAGCCGCTTTTGTATCTTTGTCGGCAGGGCTGTGCACACTCGCCGCGGTTTCCGCTTCTTGAACCTATAAGTGCGGATAAATAGCATTGCCCCGAATAGCACATACAAAGTGCACCGTGGATAAAGCTTTCAATTTCAACACCCGAATTTTTGCATATTGCTTTAAGGTCGTTTTCGGGAAGCTCACGGGCTGCAACAACTCTTTCACAGCCTAATGATTTTGCAATAAGAGCACCGCCCGAATTGTGCACCGACATCTGCGTACTTGCATGAACTTCCATTTGGGGAGAAATTGATTTTATGACTTTAATAAGTCCCGTGCTCTGCACAATTACTGCGTCAATTCCCGCATGGGTGATAAGTTTTATATAATCGGTGAGCTTTTTGATTTCGCGGTCGGAAACTACAGTATTAAGCGTTAAGTAGCACTTAACGCCTTTTTTGTGGCAGAAATTCACCCATTTTTTCAGTTCATCATCTTTAAAGTTAACTGCCGACTGCCTTGCATTTAAAGCACTTCCGCCGAAATACACGGCGTCTGCACCTGCGTTTACCGCCGCCTCCATCGCCTTTGGCGAGCCTGCGGGACTTAATAATTCAATCAT
The DNA here is from genome assembly GCA_964492155.1 of uncultured Eubacteriales bacterium. Lineage (GTDB taxonomy): Bacteria > Bacillota > Clostridia > RGIG6154 > RGIG6154 > RGIG2094. The sequence goes on along the minus strand of CAZBJD010000071.1, from coordinate 1,720 downwards.
AATTTTCTCCCAAAAAGTTTATACGTTTATTATACTATTTTAAGCTGCTTTTGTAAATGTTTTTTGAATAATACGCCTTGACGTACCATAAAATTTATCAAGAAAAATTTTATGGAGGACAATGTGAAAAACAATAAAGGTCTTGATTTTATTGTCAGGGCATTATCGATAACAGTTATAATATGCGTCTTTTTTATGTGCAAAAATACTTCCCTTTTGCCATTTGCACAAAATATGGATATGAATAAAAGCTTAAACGATACCTTTACGGCGTTCAGGAGCGAGTACACCACTTTTTTGGAGGAGGTTAAAAATCTCGCAATCCCAAAGCCTGAGCAACACAAAAAAGAGGTGTTTAATCCCGAAGCGGTGCCCAACGAGCTTGAAGATGAAGCCCAAATCCCCGAGCCTGTTTACGAAAAACAGGTAAAGTATTACAATTCGGGGGATTTTATAAGCTATGACAGTGTTTTAATAAAAAATCATACGCAGAAAATTTTTGACGTAACAGATTTAATGAAGGATTATAAACCTCCCGAGAAAAAGAAAAATCCGCAGATACTTATTCTTCACACCCACGCAACAGAGGGGTTTGCAGACCAGCCCACGTCACGCACTGCCGATAATGAAAAAAATGTGGTTAAAATCGGCTCATACTTAGAAGAATTGCTTGAAGAAAAGGGCTTTAACGTGCTTCACGACATCAAGCTTCACGATTATCCCAACTATAACGGGTCTTATGTAAATGCTTTAAAAACTTCGGAGTGGTATCTTGAACATTATCCCGAAATTGAAATTGTTCTGGATGTTCATCGTGATGCCATAGTATCTGATGACGGCAAAAGAACAAAGCTTACCTTTAATCACGGCGGACAAAAGGCGGCTCAGCTGATGCTCGTTGCGGGGACTGATGAGGGCGGCTTAAAGCATGATAACTGGCAGGAAAACTTAAAGTTTGCCATAGGACTTCAGGGAGTAGCAAATTCAATGTATGACGGGCTGTTCAGACCTATTGATTTAAGGGTTGAACGATTTAACGAGCACGTAACAAATAACGCTTTGATTGTCGAGTTCGGCACTAACGGAAATACGTTGGAGGAGGTTTTAAAAAGTGCAGAGCTTTTTTCTGAAATTTTAGACAGGTATATAACTTAAAATATTGCTTAAAATAACTATAAGTCTGAATAAAACCACACATTTTGCACTGCTTTACTCCTTTGTGCACACAAAGCACACGATAATCGTAAATCAGCACAATTTTCTTTCAGACTTAAGTTTGTGAAAGGGATTAATATTTATATTATTTATGAAAACAACTTTAAAAACCCTGCTTATGCTTTTGGTTTTGGTGTGCGGCATACTCTATGTTGATTTAACTGTAAACACCCTCTTGGGAACACCCAGAGTTTTAGTAATTGAATATGCAAAGCAGCAGATTTTCGGAGTTTTGGAGAAAATTCCCGATTTTTAAAATATTTTTTCGCAAAGTATTGACAAAACGCATTTGATATGTTAAAATACTTCTTGTTGATTTACCAATCGGCAATTTAATATCAAATGCGAGTGTGCTGGAACTGGCAGACAGGCACGTTTGAGGGGCGTGTGCTTCGGGCGTATGGGTTCAAGTCCCATCACTCGCACCAGAAAAAAACGACAATTTTCGATTTGAAGATTGTCGTTTCTTTTTGTACTCTTATCTATTCACTATTCTCTCTTCACT
>CAZBJD010000070.1:0-8145 GCA_964492155.1 uncultured Eubacteriales bacterium | reverse complement strand
TTTCGGTCGTCAAGCAGAGCAATGCAAAGCATTGCCTACTCTTCATTCGCCCCATAAAAAAGCAACTCCGACAGGAGTTGTTTTTTTTATGCGAATAATAAGAGAGAGTCGAAGCCTTGGAGGTTTTTTGATAATATTGTTTTTATGCTTGACATTAAAAGTAGACAAGAATATAATATAGTGAGTTGCTGAAGTGTTATAGCAACAAAGTTTGAAGCCAATGTTTAACTTCTCAAAAGAAGGTGCTTGTATTGCTTTTTTCAAAAAAAGACCTGATTAAATTAGTAATACCTTTGATTATAGAACAACTGTTTGCCATAACCATTGGTATGGCGGACTCGGTGATGGTTTCAACTGCGGGAGAAGCTGCAATTTCGGGGGTTTCTTTGGTTGATACCATAAATCTGCTCCTTATATATGTTTTCAGTGCACTTTCAGCAGGCGGTGCGGTGATTGTATCACAGCTTATCGGGAGAGGCGATAAGGCGGCTGCAAGGCATGCATCAAAGCAGCTTATGTGGGTGGTTGTTACTATGGCAACCTTTTTTGCGGCACTTGCTATACTATTCAGAAAGCCGATTTTGAGTCTTATTTTTGGCAGTATTGAAGCAGATGTAATGAAAAATGCGTTGGTTTATTTTCTTTTTACTGCTATGTCCTATCCGTTTTTGGGTATATACAATGCTGCGGCAGCAATTTTTCGCTCCATGGGAAATTCAAGAATATCTATGGCAGCATCTCTTGTAATGAACTGCATCAATGTTTGCGGCAACGCTGTTTTGATTTTTGTATTTCATATGGGGGCAGCAGGCGCGGCTATTGCGACTCTTGTTTCACGTATTGTTGGGGCTTTGCTGATACTTGCGCTTCTTTACGATAAAAAGAATACTATATACATAGAGAGAATTTTTGATTATAAGCCTGATTTTAATGTAATTAAAAAAATCTGTGCAATAGGAATTCCCACAGGACTTGAAAACGGGATTTTTCAGTTTGGTAAGGTTTTAACGCAAAGCGTTGTAGCTGCTTTTGGCACCGCTCAGATTGCTGCAAATGCCGTTGGAAACAATTTGGCGTCATTTCAGTATATGCCCGGAATTGCGATTGGGCTTGCTCTGGTCACTGTTGTAGGTCAATGTGTGGGAGCAAGTAAACCTGAACAAGCAAAAAAATATACAAAAATGCTTCTTGGGATTGCGTATGCACTTATTGCGGCAGTAACAGTTATTCTTGTTTTGTGTCTTGAGCCTGTTATTAAGTTCTACGGACTTGGCACGGAGGCTGCATCTTTAGCAAAACAGCTTATGATTTCTCATTCTGTGGCGGTTTGCCTGATACACCCCAGTGCGTTTGCAATAACAAATTCATTCAGAGCTGCCAACGATGTAAAATACCCTATGATAATATCGATTACATCTATGTGGATATTCCGTGTAGGTTTCAGTTATCTGCTTGGATTGTATTTCGGTTGGGGGGTAATTGGCGTGTGGTGTGCAATGTACTGCGACTGGATTTTCAGAGCATGTGTTTATGTAACACATTTTATACGTGGAAAATGGCTTGTAAAATATGATATGAATAAAAATGGACTGTAGAATGAGATTGGATAATTGTGTATTAAAAGGAGAGAAATAAATGGATTTTTTAAAGCTTGCGGCAGAAAGATATTCTGTCAGAAAATTTGAAGATAAGCATTTACCGCAGGAGGTTGTGGATGAAATTTTAAAGGCGGGGCATTTAGCACCTACCGGATGCAATTATCAGCCTCACAGAATTTTGGTGCTTAACACAGATGAGAGTATCAAAAAGCTTAAAGATTGCACAAAATGCCATTTTGATGCACCTGCTGCAATGCTTGTTTGCTATAACAAAGACGAGTGTTGGCAAAGAAAGTACGATGGTGCATTAAGCGGACCTGTAGACGCATGCATTGTTACAACCCATATGATGCTTCAGGCACATAAAATGGGAGTTGGTTCAACATGGGTTATGCACTTTAATCCTTTTGCGATGAGGGAAACTTATAATATTCCCGAAAATATCGAGCCTGTGGCACTTTTGGTTATGGGATATCCTGCACCTGATGCAAAGCCACTAAATCTTCATTCGGAATTCAGAGATATGAAGGAGAATGTTATTTACGATACATTTTAACAATAAAAGACGATTACAAAAGTAATCGTCTTTTATTCTTGTGTTCTTGAATTCTTTATTCCTTCAAATATGTGCCTTTTTGCAGCTACTGCATTTTCAAAAGGCAACGCTTTCATACCTTCTAACGGATATGAAATACCAAGTTCTTTGTATTTGTTAACACCCATTGTATGATAGGGAAGAACATCTACTGCTTTTAAATTGTGAAGCGTGCCGATAAACTCGCCAAGCTTTTTTAAATCATCGGGACTGTCGGTTATGCCTTCAACAATTATATGCCTTATCCATACAGGAATGTTTTTTTCTTCTAAATATCTTGCAAAATCAAGAATGTTTTTGTTATCGTGCCCCGTGAGCTTCATATGCTTTTCAGGGTCGATGTGCTTTATATCAAGCATTACAAGGTCGGTATAATTCATCAGGATATCCAGTTTTTTAAGATATTCTTCATTTGTCTTGCTGTAGGTAATCCCCGAAGTATCGATGCAGGTGTGAATATCCTCTTTTTTTGCCAGAGTGAACAAATCTATCAAAAAGTCAATCTGCATAAGCGGTTCTCCGCCCGTAACAGTAATACCGCCCTCTTTGTAAAAGGGGCGGTTTCTTAAATATTCTGATATAATTTCTTCTGCTTCAACATGAGTGCCGATGTTTGTTTCCCACGTATCGGGATTATGACAATAAAGGCATCTCATTGGACAGCCTTGCATAAATACCACAAATCTTATTCCGGGACCGTCTACTGTGCCGAAGCTTTCTGTAGAATGAATATATCCTGTCATCAGATGCGGTCGTGGAAGGTTCTTGAAATAACCTCGTCTTGCTGCTCTTTTGTAAGCTTTATAAAGTTAACTGCATATCCGCTTACTCTTACCGTAAGCTGAGGATATCTTTCGGGATGAGCCTGAGCATCTAAAAGAGTTTCTTTTGTAAAAACATTGACATTAAGATGGTGTCCGCCTTTTTCAACGTAGCCGTCAAGAAGTGCTACCAGGTTGTCAATCTGATTTTGTGTTGCTGCCATTTTAAAATCCTCCTTAAATTATTCTCTGTCCATACCTTCAAAAAGTGTTGGAGTACCGCAAGCACCGTTGGAACAATCAAGGTCTACCTCGATATCTCCCACAAAAATTCTGTCATCCTTGCCAAGTGCACCAGGAATGATTGAGAAGGTATTTGAAATACCGTCCTGTGCGTCGCGGAAAGGAAGCTTTGATACAGTTGAAAGAGATGCAATTGCACCATGACTGTCACGCTTGTGCATTGGGTTTGCTCCGGGAGCGAAGGGTTCGCCTTTTTTACGGCCGTCAGGTGTGGCACCTGTATTCTTGCCGTAAACAACGTTTGATGTAATAGTAAGAATTGATGTTGTTGGAACACTGTCACGGTATGTGTGATTTTTTCTTATGTGCTCCATAAATCTGTGAACAATATCATAAGCGATAGAGTCAACTCTGTCGTCATCATTGCCATATTTCGGGAATTCACCCTCAACATCGTAATCAACTGCAAGACCATTTTCGTCGCGGATAACTCTTACTTTTGCATATTTGATAGCTGAAAGTGAGTCAGCAACAACAGAAAGTCCCGCAATACCTGTGGCAAACCAACGTGTAACATTTTTATCGTGGAGTGCCATCTGAACTTTTTCGTAACAATATTTGTCATGCATATAGTGAATGATGTTAAGAGTGTTAACATAAACACTTGCAAGCCATTTCATCATTTCGTCATATTTTTCCATAACCTCGTCATAATCAAGATATTCCGAAGTAATGGGACGGTATTTGGGAGCAATCTGCTTGCCTGAAATTTCGTCAACACCGCCGTTGATAGCATAAAGCAGGCATTTTGCAAGGTTTGCTCTGGCACCGAAGAATTGCATTTCTTTTCCGACTCTCATTGAAGATACACAGCAGGCAATTGCATAATCATCGCCATGGTGAAATCTCATGAGATCGTCATTTTCATATTGGATTGAAGAAGTTTCAATTGAAAGCTTGGCACAGTATTTTTTGAAATTGTCGGGAAGCCTTGTTGACCATAAAACAGTCAGGTTCGGCTCGGGAGCAGGTCCTAAGTTTGTAAGTGTGTGAAGATATCTGTATGACATCTTTGTAACCATATGTCTGCCGTCAATTGCAACGCCGCCGATTGATTCGGTAACCCATTGCGGGTCGCCCGAGAACAATGAATTGTACTCGGGAGTACGAGCAAATTTGATAAGACGGAGCTTCATAATGAAATGGTCAATCATTTCCTGAAGTTCTTTTTCGGTAAATGTGCCATTTTTTAAATCTCTTTCGGAATAAATATCCAAAAATGTTGAAGTTCTTCCCAATGACATTGCCGCACCGTTTTGCTCTTTAACAGCAGCCAAATATCCGAAATAAAGCCACTGAATAGCTTCTTTGGTATTTCTTGCAGGCTTTGAAATATCAAATCCATAGCTTGCTGCCATTTTTTTCAAGTCTTCAAGTGCACGGAGCTGCTCTGAAAGTTCTTCTCTGATTTGGATAACCTGTGAATACATAGCAGAACGTGTTGTTTCCTTCTGCTCTGCTTTATCCTTGATAAGTAAATCAACACCGTAAAGAGCAATTCTTCTGTAGTCGCCAATAATTCTTCCTCTGCCGTAAGCATCGGGAAGGCCTGTGATAATATGGCTTGAACGGCAAGCTCTCATTTCAGGAGTGTAAACGTCAAAAACACCTGCGTTGTGAGTTTTTCTGTGAATTGAGAAAAACTCTTTTATTTTCGGGTCGATTTCATAACCGTTGTCTGCACAAGCTTTTTCTGCCATACGTATTCCGCCGTAAGGCATAAGAGCACGCTTAAATGGCTTGTCTGTCTGAAAACCTACGATTTTTTCTTTATCTTTGTTAAGATATCCGGGACCGTGTGAGGTGATTGTTGAAATAACATCGGTGTCCATATCCAACACGCCGCCGGCTTCTCTTTCTTGTTTTGAAAGGTCTAAAACCTGATCCCACAAATCAAGAGTATCCTGTGTGGGAGCTTCAAGAAAGTTTTCATCACCGTCATAAGGGATAAAGTTGTGCTTGATAAAGCTTCTTACATTTATTTCTTTTGTCCATGTTCCGGGCTCAAATCCTGCCCAGTATTCTGTGTTTGTATACATTGTGTTCCTTCTTTCTGTGATGCAATATATTTTGGCTGACAATCCGTTTATCGTGATTAAGTTGCAGGTATATAACAGATGTACCTCGGCTGCTTAGAAAAGCAAATGAGTTTGTTTTTTTACACCTTCTGTTATTAATTGTAATACATAGTAAACGCAAGGTCAATATCCAAATATTTGAAAATATAATCTGCCATAGATAAATAATGCTCATTTCCAAAAATGCGGAAATAAGGTTTTAATATATGTTAATTATAAAAACATTATACCATATATTTTAAATAATGTAAATAGAATAGTATAGCTTTTTTTAAAAAATCTTCTGTTTTAATTGCAAATGCGGTAATTATATGTTAAAATATATCTGTAAAATCAAAAAAAGGTGGGATGGCTATGAAAAAAATGATATCAATTATTCTTGCGCTTTCCATGGTGCTCAGTTTGTGCGTCGGTGTGCACGCTGAAATCCTGGGTATTGATGCTTCTGTTTCGGGAGGCAGCATTGCTGCGGAGGCAAGTAAGGCGATAAACAATGAGAGTGCAGAAAAATACGGAACTGAAGAAAGAGTTACATACGTTGTTGCATCATATGACAGTGAGGGAAGACTTTCGGGAACTTATGTTACAGATACTTCCATTAATAATTATCTTTCTTTAGGGAAAAGCGATACTGTTGATTTTTCTGAGATTAAGCTTGCGGATGGTGCTGCAAAATCAAAGGTTTTTGCTATTAAAGACAGTATCGAAAAACCTGAATTTTTGAATATGCCCGAGAAAATTACACTTCATATCATAGGTGCATCCACAACAACAGACAGCTACGGCGAGTCAAGTTATCCGCAGCAGGGTTGGGGTTATCAATTTTCAAGATTTTTCAATGAGAATGTTACAATCAACAATGTTGCAAGAGGCGGTTGGAGTTTAAAGGCACTTCAGGAAGCATCGGTTAAAAATTCAAAAGAAACCGATAAAGACAACAGCGTATACAGTAATATGATGGATAAGGTTGAAGAAAACGATTTTGTAATCATCAGCTCAACCGGTCTTAACGAGCAATATCAAAAGGGCGGCGACAGATATGACGAAGCGGGAAATCTTGTTTACACATGGAGAGAAAGTGCTTCGGAATATAAGATGCGCCTTAAGAATACAATCAGAGAAATCAGGTCCAAAGGTGCAACTCCTATTGTGTTGATTGCCATGGGAAGCAACACATCTGATGCTTTCGGATATCCCGAGCAGACAGAGTCTGAATATGCGACCGTTATACGAGAGCTTTCTGAAGAAATGGGATTTATACTTATTAACCACAGAACTGCTTTTTATGATTATGTGAAATCAAGAGGATTTAACTATAAAGAATTCAAGAAATATTTTGTTATGTCAAAGCTTGCGAAAGAATGGTATGCTGAAAATGACCATGTGGGCTCAGGCATACAAGAAAAAATGGATGAAGATGATGTAGTGCATTTTACAACAATAGGTGCACTTACAGTGGGCGAGATTATTGCCAACGGAATTAAAGAAACAGGTTGCGGATTAGTGTACTATATGAAATAAGAATTAAAAAAGCGGCATTGCCGCTTTTTTAATTCTTATCAATTTCGTCTTTTAAGTCAGAGCCTTCTTTTAAAAGTTGTTCTAAAAGATTAATATCTTCGTTTTGCAAAGCATCTTTATACTTTGTAAGTTCTGTAATGATGTTGTCAATCTCATTGATGAGATGTTTTGAGTTTTTTGAAAACAAATCCGCCCACATTTTGGGATTTAAATGTGCAACACGTGTAAGGTCACGGTACGAACCCGCAGAAAATCCCCGGTGGTTTCTGGCGGTAGGACTTTTAACGTATGCATTTGAAACAACGTGAGCAAGCTGAGATGTGAAAGCAATCATTTCGTCGTGCTTTTCGGCAGTTGAGAATGTAACGCTTTTAAATCCGAGCTTCAAGAACAAATCACGCAGCTTTGCCATAAACGTAATATCATCGTTGTGTTCGGGGACCAAAACCATTGAGGCACCCTGAAACATTGTGTGGGTTGCATACGTAAATCCCGAATATTGTGTACCCGCCATAGGGTGACCGCCTACAAAGGTAAAACCATATTTTGCAGCAAGCTCAAAACCCTCTTTGCAGATGACTTCTTTAATGCCGCAGCAATCAATTACTATAGTGTTTTTTGAAATACTTTCTACGTTTTGCTTTAAATATTCAATGCTTGCCTCTGGGTAAAGTGCCAAAAAGAGATAGTCACATTCTTTTAAGCTGCCTTTATTCAAAACACCGTCAATGGCGTAAATGAGTTCAGCACGTTTCATTGTGGGCTCATCACGGTCATAACCCAAAACCTTGTAATCGGTACGGAATTTGAACGTTTTTGCAAGTGAACCGCCGATAAGACCAAGACCTACAATTCCGACTGTCATTTAAAGAGCCTCCCTGATTTTGTTTACAGCCTGACACAAATCTTCAAACTGTTCGGGAGTAAGCGACTGAGGACCGTCGCAAAGTGCCTTGGGCGGGTCGTTGTGAACTTCAATCATAAGACCGTCGGCACCTGCTGCAACTGCAGCCAAAGATAAAGTTTTAACATATCTTGAAATTCCGCAGGCATGGCTTGGGTCAACAATAATCGGCAAGTGGCTGAGTTCTTTCAATACAGGAATTGCTGACAAATCAAGAGTGTTTCTTGTTGCAGTTTCAAATGTACGTATTCCGCGTTCGCAGAGAATAACATTTTCGTTACCGCCTGCCATTATGTATTCAGCACTCATCAAAAATTCCTGAATTGTGTTTGCAAGACCTCTTTTAAGTAAAATGGGCTTGTTCAACTTGCCAAGACTCTTAAGA
>CAZBJD010000069.1:0-8190 GCA_964492155.1 uncultured Eubacteriales bacterium | reverse complement strand
GCCGCCGATTGAACCAACTTCTGCTTCAACTGAAATTCCCTTTGAATTTGCAAGAGCGATGATTTCCTTTGTTTTTTCAATATTTTCTTCAATGCCGTAGTGTGAACCATCGAACATTACTGAAGAAAAGCCTGCTTCTATAGCAGCTTTTGCACCTTCGTAGCTGCCATGGTCAAGATGAAGAATAACAGGAACTGTGATACCCAGTGATTCTACCATTGCCTTAACCATATCTGCAACTGTTTTAAAGCCGCACATATATTTTCCTGCACCCTCTGAAACACCGAGGATAACAGGTGAATTACATTCCTGAGCTGTGAGCAAAATTGCTTTTGTCCATTCCAAATTGTTGATATTAAACTGACCTACTGCGTATTTTTCGTTCTTTGCTTTTGCAAGAACTTCTTTAGCTGATACTAACATGAAAACAACCTCCAATATTTTTTCTAACAAATATTATACAATTTTTAACGAAATATGTCAACTTATACATAAAATAAAGTCATTGTATTAAAGACGAAATTACCGTCATATCGTCACGGGGTCTTATCAGCTTTTCCATCGCCTTTGCCATAACCATATCAGACAGTTGTTTCATATCTAAAGTATCTGCATTTTTCAGGGTATTAACTATAATACTGTCATCGCGGAATGCATCTGTTACACCGTCTGACAGGATTACAACAATATCCCCCTCTTTCAGCGTTACTTTATAATTACTTGCATCGCAGGTATCTATAATTCCTGTAGGCAAGCTTCCGGAATTAACGGTTATTATTTGATTTCCCCGCTTTATATAAGACGCGACTCCCCCTGTTTTGATAAATTCCCCCAATCCTGTATACATATCAAAAATAAGCATATCAAGAGTTGCGAAGCTTTCGTCATATGCTTTTAAAATAAGCACAGAATTAATAAGCTTGATTGCAGCTTCCCTCTCAACCCCCGCACTCAGAAGCTTTTCCAGTAAATCTATTGTCACGCGGCTTTCTGCGGCGGCTTTTTCACCGACTCCCATACCGTCTGAAAGTGCAACAACCGTTTTTCCGTCACCAGGAGTAATTACAGCATAGCTGTCGCCGCTTACGTTTTCAGTTTCGGGGCGTATTCTCGAAACCCCTGTTTTTATGGTAAATTTTTCTTTCTCAACGTATTCTGCGGTGCAAAATCCGCCCTTGCAGTTTTCTCTGATTACTTTCATTTTTTTGTTTGTAATTTTTTCCACAGCAGTAAGCATAATTTTTTCACAAGCCGCCTGTCCCGGACATTCTTTCACCGTTACGGTAACCTTATACCGCTTATTGCTGTCTGTAATTACCGACGCTTCTTTAATTTTTATTCCAAGCTCGTCCAAAAGCAGAATGATACTTTTTTCCATATCGGTTTCAAAGCTGAAGCTGTCTTTTAATTCAACTGCCATATCCTTTACAATTTCGCTCATCGAGTCCAGCTGCCGACACATAATTGACTTGTTTTCAGCAAGCTTATTCTCCCACACCGTATTAACGCGGTAAAGCTCGTAAACCTTGTTGCTTTCCAGAACAAGTGCCTGATGGTTATAGCAGAGATTTTTAAATCGGCTCGGCACATCATAGCTTTCTGCCCACCCCCTGCGTTCCACCGCAGAAATAAGCGACGTTAAAACCTCAAATGTTTCAGTCTGATTTTTCCCCCAGCAATGCCCGCAATTTTTACATCTTTTACAAACCCTTTCCGCGACATTCTGCACAAGCATTTTTGTTTCTTCGGGTGATTTTAGTTTCTTGCAGTTTCCGAGTCTTAGCGACGCTGCCAGTCCCGAAAACGCATTTGAAAGTTTTTCCATCTTTTTATATGTAAATTCCTTAATCATCAAAAGCCGTCTTGCCTCCCTCGTTTTTTCAGATGCCATTAAAAGCATAAGATTTTCTTTTGCAGCAACAAATTTCTTTTTGGGACAAATCAAAAACGCCAATGCGGCTATCAGCACATCAAAAAGATTTATCAATACTTCTTCAGAGCCGTTGACATAAAAAGTTACCATTGCATTTGCTATTATAAAAGAAAAAACTATTCCGCATTTACCATACTTTTTTGCAAGCCCGCCGAAAAGTGACGATACCGAATACGAGCCTATGCAAAAAATCATATTTTTGTTTGCAACAGATGCCGCAATACCCAAAATTATTCCGGAAACTGCAGTTACTCCAAGAGAAAATTCCAACGCACAAAACATAATTATAAAAACCGAAATCACTCCAACGGGGCTGATTTCTAAAGGCAAATCAAGGCTTTCTCCCGCTGTCATACAAACTATCCCCACAAGAATTATGGCTGAAAGCTCGCTTTGTTTCATCGTGCGTCTTAAACCCTTTGAGGAAAAATAATTCAAAAATCTGTCATAATATAAAGTAAAATAATAAAGCACAACACATTCAATCACAAGCATAAAAAAATCATAAATAATAAATCCTGTTACAAAAAACTGCATTGATGCACATAAAGGATATATTAAAAAAACAAGAGAATTATACAACTTTTCCTTGTTGGTTTTATGTAAAACTTCCCTTAGAATACATATTAAAACGCAAGTTACAATATATTTTAATCTGAAATCGCTCCTATAGCTTATAAGATATCCCAAAACCGGCAGTGCACAGCAAAAATACTTAAATCCTTTTTTCATATATGAAATCGTACAGGCAACACCAAAAACCGCAATGCCTTCAAAAGCATTTGCTCCGCCAAGTAAAAAGCCGGTAACAAGCATAATTATTTCATTGATTCTTATACTTTTAAAAACACTTAAAACTTTATTCTTAATATGTAAAACTGCTCTTTGGTACATTTTTATCCACCTTAGCTTTATTTTAATTCAAATTATACCCGATTATTTTAAAAAATTATGTCAACTAATCTGCAAAACAAAAGTTTTAAAAGCCATAAAGCACTATACTTTTCCAATTTAAACCACAATATTGCAATATGACTTTTTTTATGATATACTTTTTATTAAGAAAGGAGTGGTGAATGTGAGTTTACCGATTTCAGAGCCTGTTATATGGCTTTTTGTTTTAGTGGTAACATTGGTTATTGAAGCTTTAACCGCAGGTCTTGTTACTATCTGGTTTTCGGCAGGTGCAATTTGTGCACTTATATCATCTTATTTCGGTATAAGCTTTGTTTATCAGATAATAATATTTATTGCCGCATCTTCTGTTGCTCTTTTAATTGCAAGACCGCTTATTAAAGACAAAATCACGAAAAAAACTGTTAAAACAAACGCAGACCTTGTTATTGGCGAAAAAGGTGTTGTTATCGAAACAATTGAACCCGTTGAAGGCAAAGGTCAGGTAAAGGTCAGCGGCAGAATATGGTCTGCCCGGTCTTTAAATTCAGAAAAAATTGAAAAAGATGAGCTTGTTACCGTGGAAAGAATAGAGGGAGTTCATCTCATCGTTAAATAAGGAGTGTTAATATGATTTTTTTAATTTTATTTTTAATAGCAATCATAATAATTGTTGCAAACATTAAAATTGTTCCCCAGGCAGAAGCCTATGTTGTTGAACGTCTCGGTGCATTTCATGCCACATGGGATGTGGGACTTCATTTTAAAATTCCGTTCATTGAACAGGTAAGAAAAAAGGTGTCTTTAAAAGAACAGGTTGTTGACTTTGCTCCCCAGCCTGTTATCACAAAGGATAATGTAACAATGCAGATTGACACCGTTGTTTATTATCAGATTACAGACCCGAAAATGTATACCTATGGTGTAAATCATCCTATGTCTGCAATTGAAAACTTAACAGCAACAACTTTAAGAAATATTATCGGTGATTTGGAGCTTGACGAAACTTTAACATCACGCGAAATTGTAAACACGAAAATGCGTGCAATATTAGACGAAGCAACTGACCCGTGGGGAATTAAAATCAACCGTGTTGAACTTAAAAACATTCTTCCTCCAAAGGAAATCAGAGATGCGATGGAAAAGCAGATGAAAGCCGAACGTGAAAGACGTGAAGCTATCTTAATCGCAGAGGGTGAAAAGAAATCTGCAATTTTGGTTGCAGAAGGTCAGAAAGAAGCTGCAATACTCGCCGCAGAAGCTGAAAAAGAATCTGCAATTAAAAAAGCAGAGGGCGAAGCAGAAGCCATCTTAAAGGTTCAGAATGCAACAGCTGAAGGTATTAAAATGTTAAATGATGCTGCACCCACCCAAAGCGTAATCGCAGTTAAAAGCTTAGAAGCCCTGCAGGTTGTAGCAGACGGCAAATCAACAAAAATCATTATTCCGTCTGAAATTCAGTCCCTGGCAGGACTTGCGGCATCGCTGAAAGGCATAATTGAAGAAGACAAAAAATAATACAACAAAATGTATTTTGTTAAAAACAGTATTTTAAAAGGCAGAAACGATTTAATCGTTTCTGCCTTTTGTATAATCTTTAGTGATATTCTGTACTTCGCACAGAGTGATATTTTATTCGCCCATAAACTGCCGAAGGCAATATCACTGCGAAGCAATATCACTTGCTATGCAAATATCACTCGCCGAAAGGCGAATAAAGCCGCCGAGTGTCCTCAAGAACACTCGGCATAGTCCGCACTTTTTAATTTAATACCTGCAGTTGCACCATCTTAAAATCAGGAAAATTATGAGCAAAAGCAACAAAATTGCCGCTGCTGCGATAATAACCGTGAGCGCCTCAATAAATGTTTCGATAAATGCAATACCGAGCACAAGTCCGAGAGCAAAAAGAAAAAGTGACGCAAGCAATGCAACTATAATATCAAGACAGCTGACTCTGCAGCATCTTGAGCCTAACTGATTATCATTCATAAAAAACTGCTCCCTCTATATATAATAATAGTTTATTTAACACAAACTACACTATATATTATGAGGAAACAGTAAAATTTGCTACAAATTAATCACCAAAGCAAATTCCCATTGCTCTTGCAACCTGAATAAGTTCGGAATCCGGATTAACATTCTTTGTTTTCTGCCCTATAACGTCTTCCAACGGAGCATAAGTAATCTTATCGCCGTTTAATGTAACCATATTACCGAATTTTCCCTGCATAGCAAGCTCAACAGCAGCATAACCGTATCTTGTTGACAACACTCTGTCATGACCTGTAGGTGTGCCGCCTCTCTGAATGTGACCTAAGATTGTTGAACGAGCTTCGATTTCGTAATCAGCAAGTGCAACTTCAATCTGTTTTGCAACTGCCTTTGCGATGCCGCCGAGTCTGATTGCATCGGGGCTTGTTTCAATAATATCGCTAACAAACTGACCGCCGCCGATTGGCTGTGCACCTTCAGCCGCAGCAATGATTGTGAAATCCTTACCGTTTTTAAGGTCTTTTTCAATTTTTGCAATAACTTTTTTAATATCATAGGGAATTTCAGGAATTAAAATAACATCAGCCGCACCTGCGATACCGCCGTGAAGTGTAAGCCAGCCTGCACCTCTGCCCATAATTTCCGCAACCATAACTCTGTGATGCGATTTACCTGTTGTTCTGATTCTGTCAAGAGAATCTGTTACAACGCTGATTGCAGTATCAAAGCCGAATGTGTAATCTGTGCACGCAAGGTCGTTATCAATTGTTTTAGGAATTCCTATAACATTAACACCTTTTCTTGCAAAGTCTCTGCCTGATGTAAGCGTTCCGTCGCCGCCCAGAATAAATATAGCGTCAATTCCCGCTTCTTTAAGATTTTCAATAGCTATATCAGACACATCGTGATACTTGATTGAGCCATCTTCATTTCTCATAATCTTGTTACTTTCATCTCTCATAGGATAGATGAAAAGATTATCTTTGTTTGAACTTCCCAGGATTGTGCCGCCCTCAACGATAATTTCTTCAACAGCAGCCAGATCAAGCTTAACAAAGTCTTTATGATAAAGACCATGATAACCGTTTTTTATTCCTACTACTTCCAATCCATATTTTTCAACAGCTGTCTTAACAACAGCTCTTATTACCGGATTAAGACCGGGGCAATCTCCGCCTCCGGTAAGAATACCAATTTTTTTAATTTGTGACATCTTTAAACATTCCTTCCATATAACTCCACGATAAGCATACTTTATCTTAATAAATTTCTAATCATACTCTATTATTCTACAATAAATAGTAAAAAATATCAATACCTAAATTGAATATTTTTAAACTTTTTTTGAAAAAATAATAATGAATTTTGCTTAAAATACTGTAAATTAAAATAAATTTATTGTATTTAAATGCCATTTTTGGCAAAAAGGCAAAAAATCAAAATGTATAGGAGATGTATAATTATGCATAAAGGAACCGTCCCCATTATTGCCGGTACGACTGTGCTATTCGGTGGCTGTATGCTTAAAAACAAGCTCCCTCTGTTTGGTGCAGGTCTTATAGGCTACGGTATTGCCCATATTGTTTTGGGCAGTGCCGAATATGCTCAGGAAGAAAAAATGTGCGGTGAAACCTGTTGCGGCGTACCCGTAGGCAAAATAAAAAAGAAAATAGCCGACACAATTTTATAATTTCTCCCCTGCAGGAAATATCCGCCCTTAAAAGGCGGATATTTTCTTGATTATATCACAAAAGTATGATATATTATATGAAAGAAATCCCAAAGGAGGCAGTACATTTGAAAAAAGAATTAACCTTGCAGCAATCACATCCCTTTGTAAGGTACGCAAGATATATGTATCTTTCGCACAACGGAATAAATTATTCTGAAAGCACCGGATACGACTGCCGACTTTTTTATGTTTGTAAAGGATACGGAAAAATATCGGCAGACGGAAAGATTTACGATTTATCCCCAAACGATATGATTATTTTTCAGTCGGGTGTAAATTATCAGCTGCTTACCCCCGATGACAGTGTTACTTACCTTGCCCTTAATTTTGATTTCAGTTTTGACCATTGCGACAAGGTTATACCCATTCCGCCGTCATCATCAAAGCATTTCAACCGCGATGCACTTCTTGAATGTGTGCATTTTACAAATTTCGCCCCTTTCAACACAGTTTTTTACATAAGTAATATAAGCTCTGTTAAATCAGACCTTGAAAAAACCGAATATACGTACAGAAGACAAAAACGTTTTTATGAATTAAAGGCATCTGCTCTGCTTCAGAATGTATTTGTTAAGGCTGCAAGACTTTCATCGTTGATTAATGAAGAAAATCATAAAAACGCAAGCGACATCAATGAAATAATTGATTATATTCATAAAAATTTTAATCAAAAAATAAGCAATGAGCATATCGGAAAAATATTTAATTTCCATCCCAATTACGTAAACAGTCTTATGAAAAATCATACAGGTCATTCACTGCACGGATATGTATTGTCTGTAAGGATTTCAAAAGCAATTGATTTACTTGAAACTACAGATTTAAAAATATCTGTTATTGCAAACCTGGTAGGGTTTGATGAAATTACACATTTTTCCCGTTATTTCAAAAAAATAACAGGAAAGTCGCCTTCTTATTTCAAGGCGGGACTTGACAAGAATTTTGTGGAGTAGTATAATATCTCAATAATATTTTTCGGCTTCAAGGAGGAGTTTTTAATGATATTGGTATTGAAAGAAAATGCCCCCAAAGAGAATATTGACAACCTAACTGCCTGGCTTAAAAGTCAGGGAGTTGACACTCATGTTACAGTCGGTCAGTTTCAAACAGTTCTGGGGCTCATTGGTAACACTTCAAATATAGATGAGCAGTTTTTGGAGAGTCTAGACATTGTTGCTTCTGTTAAAAGAATAAGCGAACCTTTCAAAAATGCAAACAGAAAATTTCATCCTGATGACACCGTTGTTAATGTAAACGGCGTCAAAATCGGCGGCGGTAATTTTCAGATTATCGCAGGTCCCTGTTCAATAGAAAGCCCTGAGCAAATCACCGCAATTGCAACTGCAATTTCAAAGAGCGGTGCAGGAATTTTACGCGGCGGTGCATTCAAGCCGAGAACATCACCATATGCCTTTCAGGGTCTCCGTGCCGACGGTATTGAGCTTTTAGAGCACGCACGCGAAACCACAGGTCTTCCCATCATCACTGAAATTATGGATGCTTCTCACCTTCCTCTTTTTGAAAATGTTGATATTATTCAGGTTGGCGCAAGAAATATGCAGAACTTTGAGCTTTTAAAAGAGCTGGGCAAAACAAGAAAGCCTATTCTTTTAAAAAGAGGTCTTGCAAACAC
>CAZBJD010000068.1:0-8268 GCA_964492155.1 uncultured Eubacteriales bacterium | reverse complement strand
GCGAGGAAAGTACAGAAGTCATAATTGCAGCAAAAGCAGACGATAAAAAAGAAACTGTTTACGAAATTGCAGACCTTGCATATCACGTTATGGTTTTAATGATTGAAATGGGAATTTCCCTTGAAGATATTCACAAAGAACTTGCATCACGCCACGTAATTGATAAAAAAGTTAAACAGGAGAAAATGACAAAATGATTTTAAGTGATTTTCATACTCACTCTAAGTTTTGCGATGGGAATAACACCCTTCGCGAAATGGCAGAGCAAGCGGTAAAAAATAATATGAAAGCACTTGGCTTTTCTGTGCACAGTTATACTTCGATTGACGAAACATATTGCATCAAAAAGGAAAACGTCGCAGAATATAAAAATGAAATTTCAAAGCTGAAAGATGAGTTTGACGGAAAAATCAAGCTTTACTGCGGAACAGAGATGGATTATTATTCTGATATGGATATAAGCGGATTTGATTATAAAATCGGCTCGGTTCACTATATCAAAGACGGTGACAGGTACTATTCAATTGACCATTGCGAACAGGGATTTACAGAGATTTTTGACGGAGTTTTCAATAAAGACTGTCTGTCGCTTGCAGATGTGTTTTTCAAAACCGTGTCTGATGTGGTTGAAAAAACTAACTGCGATATAATAGGTCATTTTGATTTGATTTCAAAATTTAATGAAAACAACAAATTTTATGATGAAGATGACCCGAAGTACCAAAGTATTGTAAAAAGTGCGATTGACAAGCTTTTGAAATATAATGTTCCGTTTGAAATCAACACAGGAGCAATTTCTAGAGGGTACAGAACTACTCCTTACCCTGCATCATTTGCATTAAAATACATATTGGAAAAGGGCGGCAAGACGGTGCTGTCAAGCGATTCTCATGCAACCGATACCATTGGTTTTCAATTTGATAAATGGGAAAAAATGGTTAAGGATATGGGGTACTCAGTTTCAGAATTTGTTGTTACAGAGTAATTATAAAAACTGAAAAAGTAAAATCAGAACTGAAATTGCGTAAAAAACGAGGTGAAAACTCAACGGTTTCACCTCGTTTTAGTATTAATATGTTTTTAATTCTTTTAAAATGTGTTCAGCTAAATGCTCTGCGGGATTAATTCCCGTAACTTGTGCAAGTCCGTTTATCATTGAATTGGAGTTTACCTCTAAAAGATAGTAATTGCCGTTTGATTTTATAATATCAATTCCGCAAAAGTCCAGATTTAAAACTGAAGCTGCTTTTTCGGCAAGCTGTATTATAACCTTTTCAGGCTCAACCTTTTTGCATATTCCGCCAAGCTCGACGTTACTTCTGAAATCATTGTCGTTATGGCGTTCCATAGTGCAAACAGCCTTTTTGCCGCATACAAAAACACGGGTGTCTGAATTGCCGCATTCTATATATTCCTGTATTACAAACTGTTCACCGGGAAGATTTTTTGCAATGTTTAAAAGTTCGGTTTTATCTTTTGCAAAATATACCTGCTGCCCCAGCGAACCGCAGGGCTGCTTTACCACAACGGGGAAGAAGTCAATTTTATCTAAAAATTCAAAGCTTTTATAACCAATGTTGCTGAAAGTAAAAGGCGTTATATATGTTTTCGGCATACTTATTCCGCAGTTTGCCAAAACGCTGTGAGTATATGCCTTGTTATCGCAGATTGCGATTGAAAGTGCGGGGTTAAAAACCCGTACACCCGAATTTTCAAGAATTTTTGCAAGGCAGATATCCTTGTCCAGAAAAACTGCAAAATCAATGCTGCCGAAATTTGACTTTCCGCCTTCAATAACAGGCATAATTTCAGCAGTTGTAACGACTTTTAATTCTTTGCAGACAGGTGAAATTCCCTTGTAATACATTTCGATATTGTTTAGATATGAACTTGATTTGTAGTCAGAATTATAAACGATTATGCCATTCATTTTTTAGCCTCCCTGAATTATTATAATATCATAATACCCAAAAAGCAAGCAAAATCAGTTGTTTGCTTTTTTTAAATATGCAGAGGGCGGAACACCCTTGTGCTTTTTGAAAAATCTTGAAAAATATGCAGGATCCTCAAAACCGAGCATAGACGAAACCTCGCTGATAGTGATTTCGCCTGATTTCAAAAGAACCACGGCACGCTGAATTAAAAGCTTATCTCTGTATTCCAACGGGGTGAGTGAAAATTCTTCGCTGAAAAGATTATAAAACTGAGCGGTGCTTAAATAACAAAGTGAAGCCAAGTGCCTGCAGTTAAAATCTGTTAAATGGTCATTCATATATGTAAGTGCAGGAGCGAGTTTTTTTGCACGGGGGCTCAGCTTTGATTTTTGAAGCGATGAAAGAATAGTACAAAGTTTTCCCGTTTTTGCAATTGTGTCATCTTCAAAACGATAGTCCTCGTCTAATGAACGGATTGCATCAACACATTCAGCAGGTGCATAGTCGGTGATTTTCATCGGCTCGCTGGAAAATAATGCAACTTCATTGTTAATGTGCAAAGTGAAATTCACACGATAAAATTCAAATTCTTCACTTGTTATAACAAGTGTGTGCTTTGATGATGATGGAAGATAAATCAAAGCCCCCGGTGAAAGCCTGATTTCCTGCTTGTTGAACAGGTATTTGCACTCACCGTGCTTTATGTATAGAAAACCATTGTATGTACGTTTGTTTACCTTTAAAATCCTGTAAGCGGGTTTTTGATATATAACGTTGATGCTTGAAAGTGAAAAATTGTAATTTTTTAGTTCACTAAAAGGTATAATCATTTTTTTATCACCTCGGGATAAGTATAACACAGTATTTTTTGTCAGTCAATTTAAAATTAGAATATTGTCCAAGTTTTCAAGAATACTGTGCATTGAAACAGATGTTTTTTAGAATTATAATGATAATTGAAAGGAGCCATCGACATGGACAATCAAAAGTATTTTAACACTATGAGAGTTTTTGATGAGTATGAAAAAAGATTTGCAGAGGCTCGTGCGTGCAAAAAACTGTCTATGCCGTGGGAACAGGCAGACAGAGAAGAAATTGTTGCTTCAGCAAAAAGAATGCTCAGCTATGATGAAAAGCTTATGCCAAATGTTCACAATGTTGAAGAAATCTCGCGAATTCAATTCGATGGATATTCTGCTGTTCAGTTAAGATATGAAACATGGGAAAAAGTTTATGGTGTGTCTTCTCTTTTCCTTCCTGACAAAAAGGAAAAGCTGCCGCTTGTGTTTGTGTGTTGCGGACATGGTAAGGAAGGCAGACTTACAAGCAGTTATCAGGCAATGGGACACAGACTTGCATCGATGGGCATAGCGGCTCTTGTAATTGACAACATCGGGCAGGGCGACAGAAAGCTTACCGCTGAAGATATTGACCATTGGAATGCAGTTTCACCTTTTTTCTGCGGATTGACATTGCAAGGGCTGATTGTTATGGAAACAATTGCCTTGATAAGATATATGAAAACCGACCAAAGATTTGACTCAACCAGATTTGGTGCTTGCGGCAATTCGGGAGGCGGAACGCTTACAATGTTTTTAGCAGCTCTCGCTCCCGAACTGTCTGTGATTTCTTCAAGCGGATATCCATCTGAAATCAGTTACATTCTGCAAAAAGAACGCAGGCATTGTGCTTGCAATCTTTTGCCCGGCGAGGCTTTTGAAGCTGAAATGTGGGAGCTTTACAGCGTGTTTGCCCCAAAGCCGCTTCTTTTAGAAGGCGGAGAATCAGACACACTTATTCCGTCTGATCTTGCGTACCGCAATGCACGTAAAGTTCATAACAGCTACATACAATTAGGTGCGTCATCCGATTTTTCATTTAAGCTTACACCTTCGGGTCATTCCTGGAGCGTGTATGACATAAATCTTATAAGTAAATTTTTAGCACAGCATCTTACGGGAGATATTCCCGAAGATATAACGGAAATGTTTGACACCAAAGATATTGCATCTATGCAAGTTGCCTTGCCGAAGGATTGCTTAAGCACCACCGGGCTTTGCGAGAAATTAAGCAATATAAAGGTCCCTGAAGGTATAACACTTGAAGATATATTTGTGCCTGTATCAGGCGGAAAACCAATCAATTCGGAAACAATTCAGACCGATATCGGCAGAGGTAATCTTATGCGTGTTTTTGCTCAATTTGAATGTGCGTTATATAAATCTGAATAAGGAGGGAAAAATATGGCGGCTAAAACAAAATATCGTGTTGCGGGCGGATGTGTTACCTGTATGACCTGTCTTTATCAGTGCCCCGTACACGCAATCACACTTATTGAAGATGTAAGTGCGGTAATCGACTCAGAAAAATGTCTGGGTTGCGGATGTTGCTTTAATGTATGTCAGCCGGGGGCAATTGAACCTTATGAAGCAGAGTAATATTTAAAAACGGAGGAATAGAAAATGTTGGAACTTAAAAATTATACTGAGGAGTATGCTCCCATATATGGAGAGTATGATGTAGTTGTAGTAGGCGGAGGTATGGCAGGTGTGGGCGCTGCAGTTGCTGCAGGCCGCAGCGGTGCAAAAACAATACTTATTGAAAACACTTCTGCCCTTGGCGGCATCGCCACAATGGGACTTGTTAATATCCCGTTGGACTTTTTGTCAGGCTTGGGCGAAGAACTTTTTGCACGTCTTGAGGAGGTAAACGGTATAGCTCACCGTAATACCGACCCTGAAAAGCACAAGCTTGTGTTTGACCGTATGGTACAAGATGCAGGATGCGACCTTTTATTGGTAACACCTTTGATTGATACTATTGTAGATGGTAATACCGTTAAAGGTGTTATTGTTCACACAAAGGAAGGCAGACGTGCAATAATGGGCAAACGCTTTGTTGATGCCTCAGGTGATTCTGATCTTGTTTATTTTGCAGGCGGAGAAGTTGAAGTAGGCAGAGAAAAAGACAATATGTCAATGGGATGCTCGTTGGAGTTTGTACTTGGCGGCGTTGATTTTGATAAGTATGCGGAATCTGAGCTTCGTATGAAAGACCCAAAATGGATTATTATGCTTGATAAAGCAGTAAGCGAGGGTAAAATTCCTGATATCGACAACCACTTAAACTGGTTGACTCATATCCCGGGACGTCCCGAACACTGCGGTATGGATGAAGTAAGCATTTGCTTTGCACATTCAAGATATTGCTATCCTACCAAAAACGAGGATTTGACACGTATGTATTTAGAAGGCAGAGAGCAGGTTGACCTTCTTGCTAAATTTATCAAAGAAAATGTTCCGGGCTTTGAAAAAAGCTATCTTTCATACACAGGTACGCTTCTTGGTGTTCGTGAAAGCAGACGTATTGTAGGCGAATATCGCTTAACAGGTATGGATATTGCTACTGCTAAACACCATGATGATGTTATTGCAATCAGCTATCACGGATTTGATATTCACGGATTTACTGCATCAGGCAATCTTAAATGGTTTGAAGGAGTTCTTCCGTCAGGCGAAAAAGCATATATTTCCAATGTTTCGGGATGGGGCTCACAGCTTCCGCCTGATGATGGTGTAAAACGCCTTAATATGCTTGAATTACTTGAAGACCCGACAAAGCCATACTATTACGATATTCCATATCGTGCATTGGTACATAAGCGTCTTGAAAATGTATTGGCGGCGGGAAGAAACTTGTCTTCAGATATGCCCGGGCAGAGCGGCACACGTTTGGTTATGTGTTGTATGTCAATGGGTGAAGCCGCAGGTTATGCGTGTGCACTTTCTTTAAAAGATGATGTTACTGTCAGAAATGTGGATGTTAAAAAGCTTCAGCAGAAAATTTTGGACAACGGCGGTAACTTATATGAGCCTACAAGAATGAATGTAGGAAAAGGAAAGAATTACAGTACAGAATACAATAAAAACAGACAAAATGGTTTGGAGTCAAAATACTTAGAACAACTCGCAGCAAAAAATAAACAGTAAATTCGCACATTGTTGAAATTGACGAAATGCACCTTTTTCAAAAGTTTTTGTGCTTTTTCCCACGGGAAATATTTACTAATTAAAAGAATTTTCACTTGGAATAAATGCGAAATTCATTATTATCACCTTGATAAATTTTGTCTATATATTGTATATAAAATGTCTTGTAATGTCAAACGGTTTTTGATATAATCAAGAAAAGTATAAAAAAATTTGTCTATATAAAGATTGCTTTTTATAATTTTGCAATATAATCAAGGCAATACACAAAAGCTATATAATGGTTACGTATAAATAATGACATACAAATGTTGTTGAAGTTTGAAGGAGTTGGTATTATGTCAGAAAAGAAATTAAGAGTAGGAATTATCGGTACCGGCGGAATTGCAAAAACCCATCTGAAAACATATCTTGAACAGCCGGATGTGGAAATCGTTGCGGGTGCAGACCTTGTTGAAGGAAAAGCAGAAGCGTTTTTCAAAGAATTTGGTGTAGAGGGTGCAAAATGCTACACAGACTACAAAAAAATGCTTGACGAAGTTGCACTTGATGCAGTATCGGTTTGCACATACAATGCAACACATGCCGAATGCACAATTGCCGCACTTGATAAAGGCGTAAATGTCCTGCTTGAAAAGCCTATGTGCACAAGCACAGAGGAAGCGGTAGAAATAATGCGTGCGGAAAAACGCAGCGGTAAAAAGCTTTCTATGGGATTTCAGCCGAGATTTGATGCTAACATGCAGATGATTAAAAAAATAGTTGAATCGGGAGAATTGGGACAGGTTTATTATATCCAGACCGGCGGCGGAAGAAGAAAGGGCATACCTGCAAACGCAGAAAAAACATCTTTTATTAAAAAAGATACTGCGGTAGTTGGTGCATTGGGCGATATTGGCTGCTATTCCTTGGATATGGTTTTAAATGCTATCGGCTATCCGAAGCCGTTGAAGGTTACAGGCTATAAATCAGACTTTTTCGGCACAAATCCAGAGTATTACAAAGGTGTTGACAGACCTGAGTGGCTTGCGAATGAATTTTCAGTTGACGATTTTGCGGCAGCATTTATCAGACTTGAAGGAAACATCATCATAGATTTCAGAATTGCGTGGGCGATGCATCTTGACACTCCGGGTGACACAATCATTATGGGAACAAAGGGCTCACTTCGTATTCCGTCCACAGATTGCTGGAATGGTGCTCCCGGCGGTGAAATGACGCTTTATCACGATGTTGCAGGCAAGGCTGCTCAGACTACAGTTCCTTTGGTTGCTAATAAAAATACAATCTGGCACGGAAAAATCCGCTCATTCCTTGATTCTATTATAAATGACACCGAAGTGCCGGTGCCAACCTCGCAGATTTTATATAACCAGATTATTATTGACAGCATCGGAAAGTCTGCTGAGCTTAGAGAAGAAGTGGATGTTGTAATTCCTGAAATATAATAGGTGACAGTATGAAAATAGAAAAGCTTGCCGTTCAGCTGCATACGGTTAAACCTTTTATGCAGACTGAAAAAGACGTGGAAGAATCTTTCAAAAAAATAAAGGCTCTCGGCTATGATCAGGCACAGACTGCCAAGATGTTTATTCCTTATGAAACTTTTGGCGAATTGGCAGATAAAGCGGGTATTGAAATTATAGGAACACACGATGATTTTGAGCTTATGTGTACTGATTTTGATGCAGCTTTGGAAAGACATAAGGCACTTGGCACATACAATATGGGACTCGGTGCAAAAAAATTTAAAGAAGATTTGCCTGAGCTTTTAGAGTTTACCAAAAAGGCAAATATGGTTGGAGAAAAATTAAAGCCGTACGGTGGAAAGTTTACATATCACAACCACCACTTTGATTTTTTAAAGCTTAAAGACGGAAGACTTATATTGGATGCACTTTTAGAAAATATGAATTCCGATACAACATCAATTGTGCTTGACACCTATTGGGTACAATATTCAGGCGGAGATGTTGCACATTGGATTAAAAAGCTGAAAGGCAGAATTGATATTCTGCACTTAAAGGATATGATTGTGGGCGAAGAAGACTTGCTTCCGCATTTTGCAGAAGTAGGAAACGGAAATCTTAACTGGGACAGCATAATTGAAGCGGCAACAGAGTCAGGTGTAAAATACTTTGCGGTAGAACAGGATATATGTCCAAATGATCCTTTTGAAAGCCTTAGAATGAGCAGTGAGTTTATGCACAAGTATTATATGTGACACAAAAAGGGGATGTAAATTTATTTACATCCCTCCTTTTTTTATAAGTTTGACTTTTTGATATAAATATGTTAAAATAAACTATTAAAATTCATTATGGGAAGGACAAAATATGTTTTTA
>CAZBJD010000067.1:0-8592 GCA_964492155.1 uncultured Eubacteriales bacterium | reverse complement strand
ATGTATGCCTCAGGCTGATAATAGTCGTAATAAGAAACAAAAAATTCTACCGCATTTTCGGGAAAGAATTCTTTAAACTCACTGCAAAGCTGTGCCGCAAGTGTTTTGTTATGGGCAAGCACAATCGTGGGACGGTTTACTTTTTCAATAACCTTTGCAATTGTATATGTTTTTCCCGAGCCTGTTACACCTTTTAAAATCTGACCGCAAAGTCCGTCTTTCACACCTTGTGCCAAGGCCGCGATTGCCTCGGGCTGATCGCCTGCAGGCTCATATTTTGATACTACCTTAAAGTCCGGCATAATCTCACCTCTTTCTGCTACTTCTAATTATTTTATCATATAGTTATAGTTTTTTCAACACATTGTTGCATTTTAAAAGATAGAAAAATAAGGCAGAACAAGGATAGCCTCATTCTGCCTTTAAAATTCTAAATTACTTATTAAGTTCCTGCAAAGAAATTGTTCTTGTATGCTGAGTGTGGAACCATTCTTTATTGTTCTTCTTAACAACGCCGACAATTGCAATCGGGAACCATGTGAATGTATAGAAATAATAAGGAATATAGCCTTTAATTACCTTTTTATTCATTTTGCCTTCCAAAGCTAATACAGTCGGCAAATACAAAAACTGTGCAATTACAATAGCATTCCATACCCACGGTGTACTGAACAAGTATTGCATCTGGAAAAAGCCGAGATCGCCATTAGGATAGAACGTCTGAAGGTAACCCATAATTAAAATCAGGAACATTGCAATAAGTCTGATTGGCTGGAACAAATAGAACGCACAGTCAATCGGCACAATCTTTCTTTCTTTTAAGCCTTTTTTAACAAGCTTAAAGAAAAATCTGTTTGCAACATCTGCATGGCCCTGCATCCATCTTACTCTCTGCTTGTATGACTGACTGAAAGTAATAGGCTTTTCATCATATACAACAGCATCATGTGCCCATGCAACTTTATAATTATTAAGTGCAAGCTTCATAGTAAATTCCATATCCTCTGCAAGACATGTTGCTCCCCAACCGATTTCTTTGATGATATCGGTTGAAAGTGCAAAGCCTGTTCCGCAGAGCTGGCAGCACATACCCAAAGTATATCTTGCATACTGGAACAATCTGTTAATGCTCCAGAAAGAAATTGCATAG
Source organism: uncultured Eubacteriales bacterium (assembly GCA_964492155.1). Taxonomy (GTDB): domain Bacteria; phylum Bacillota; class Clostridia; order RGIG6154; family RGIG6154; genus RGIG2094. The sequence continues at coordinate 7,442 of CAZBJD010000067.1, read as the reverse complement.
GAAAGGGTAATCCATGAATCGTACGGATTTTTTGTATCAATGTAGCCCTGAACAGCCTTATAACCTCTGTTGAACTGTCTGTTCATCTGATTTAAAAATTCCGGATGAACGATATTGTCAGCGTCAAAAACACAAATTCCGTCAAACTGAGTTTCCATTGCGAAAATCTTTTCAAACATCCACTCAAGTGCATGACCTTTTCCTTTTAATGTATCATTAAATCTTTCAAAAACAGATGCACCGTGAGTTTTAGCAACTTCTGCGGTTTGGTCATCACAATTATCAGCGATAACAAACACCTCATAGGCATCCTTTGGATAATTAAGCGAATTAAGCGAGTCAATAAGATTACCTATGACAGCCTGTTCATTATGTGCAGCAACCACCATGGCAAATTTATGAGTTTTATTGCCGGGATTTTTGCAATGAGGTTCTTTTTTAAACAAGCAACCAACTAATGAAATTACAGTATAATATCCACCAAGTACAAGCATCAAAATTTGAAGTACCATGCTGAATATGTAGAATACACCATTCATTACTTTCTTCACTCCTTTAGACCATCGTACATAATACACCATTTTTCAAAAAAAATCAAGCCTTTTTTTAAAATAATTTAAAATATTATGGACTTTTGTTCAAAAATAGTGTAAAGTATTGATATGAAATATTAAAACGGAGAATTAAAATGGCAAAAAGCAAAACAGTATTTATTTGTTCGGAGTGTGGCTACAAATCTCCGAAATGGTCAGGAAAATGTCCTGAATGCAGTCAATGGAATACAATGACCGAGGAAATTGAAACCGAACTTTCTAAATCGTCTGCGTCTGTAATTTCGGCAAAGCCTGCTGAATCGGCTATGCTTATTTCAGATGTTATTTATACTGCTGAAAACAGATTTACCGGCGGCTCAGAGGAACTTGACCGTGTTTTGGGCGGTGGTATTGTTGAAGGCTCTCTGGTGCTTGTAGGCGGTGAACCCGGAATTGGAAAATCAACCTTGCTATTGCAGATTTGCAATTCAATTAACGAAGATGTTTTATACATTTCCGGCGAAGAATCACCTTCTCAAATCAAAATGCGTGCAAAAAGACTTGACATTAACAAAAGTAATCTTTCTATTCTGTGCAATACCAACCTTACTAATATAATTGCCAACATAGAAATGAAAAAGCCGAAGGTTGCAATAATCGACTCCATACAAACAATATATTCCGATGACATCAGTTCTGCCCCCGGAAGTGTCAGTCAGGTACGTCAGGTAACACTAATGCTTATGAAGCTTGCAAAAAGCCTCAATATAACTATATTTATTGTGGGGCATGTAACCAAAGACGGTTCTATTGCAGGACCGCGTGTCCTGGAACATATGGTAGATTGTGTTTTATATTTTGAAGGTGAAAACTCACACGCTTTCAGACTGTTAAGAGCTGTAAAAAACAGATTTGGCTCCACGAATGAAGTCGGTATTTTTGAAATGACGGATTTCGGTCTTAAAGATATCAAAAACCCGTCATCATCTTTTTTAAACGAGTATGACCGTCCTGTTGCCGGCAACTGCATAACCTGCACCCTTGAAGGTACACGTCCAATATTGACCGAAGTTCAGGCACTCACGTGTCCTACATTCTTCCCTGTTCCGAGAAGAACTGCTTCCGGCATTGATTACCACAGAGTGGTTCTTTTAATGGCAGTTTTAGAAAAAAGGCTGAAATTAAATTTATCAAACTATGACACCTACATCAACATTGCCGGCGGTATGCGTATTTCGGAACCTGCATCGGATTTAGCTGTTGCACTTTCAATATATTCAAATTATAAAGATATTATTATAGGAAACTCTACAGTTATTTTCGGAGAAATCGGTTTGTCGGGCGAAATCAGATCTGTTCCAATGTCGGAAAGCCGCATTAAAGAATGCAAAAAGCTCGGCTTTGAAAAAATAATTATTCCTTTTTCAAATTATAGTTCGCTGAAAGATAAATCAGGTGTTGTCGGGGTTAAAAACGTTTTTGAGGCAGTAAAAGCTATCTCAGATTAAACTTTCCCAACAACCTTACTCTGTTGTTCTCTCTTTGAATAATATCAATCGGGTCATATCCCAGTAAAATGATTAGTGAAATCAGATAAAATGCACTTTGCCCCAATTCTTTTTCAATTTCATCGGTACACTCAGGGCAAAGCTTGCCTGCAGCAAGTACAGGAACTTCCTCGTCCAGCCCTGCAGGCTGTTTTTTTGCGTAAAATTCTATACATCCGCAATGAGTCGCGGCTTTTGTAACCGCTCTTATGGTTTTTTCCAAAGATAACTGTGCTTTGCTCATTGTGTCTACCAAGCTTCTGTTACGTTTATAGTATTTGTCAATTGTAATGCTGATATCCTTGATGCAATCATTCATTTTTTTCATTTACCTCCCGTTATTTCCATCTAATCATAAGTATAAGCTTTTCAGAAAAAAAATTCTGTCATTTTTTGGACAAATTTAAAAATTATATTTTGACTTTTTGTTAAAAATATGGTATAATTTATGTAAATTAGGGAATTTATGTTCCCTCGGAGGTGAGTGTTTGTATAATATAGGCGAAAAGATTGTTTATCCTATGCACGGTGCCGGCATAATCGAAGCTATCGAAGAAAAGGAAATCTTAGGTAAGCTTCAGAAATACTATATACTAAAGATTGCCACAACCCATATGGATATTATGGTTCCGGTTGCTACTGCTGATGAAATTGGGGTAAGGCCTATAATTGACCAAAAAGATTTAGGCAGCATTATTGAAGAAATCAAGCACTATGACGATACCGATGAACTTAATTGGAACAAGAGATATCGTATGAATTTGCAGAAGTTAAAGACCGGCAGCATTATTGAAGTCGGCCGTGTTATCAAAAGCTTGTTGCTGAGAGAAAGTGTGAAGGTGTTGTCAACCTGCGAAAAGAAAATGCTGAACAACGCCCGTCAGATAATGGCCAGTGAGATAGTTCTTGCTACTGACAAAGATTTGTCTGATGTTGAGCGTCAGATTGACAGTCTTGTATATTAAATATATTTAAAGGTGAGTTGTATTTTTTATGCAACTCATCAATAATTATAAAAGAGGTTAAACTGTGGGAAAAATAATTCAAGGTCATTTCGGAACGGTTTCCGAAAACAAACGTAAATGTACTGTTATTTTAGCTGCTGCCGGTTGCGGAAGCAGAATGGCATTGGGATTTAACAAAATTTTCCTCTCAATTGACGAAAAACCGGTTATAAGTTATAGTCTGGAAATGTTTGAATCTATTGACGAAATTGAAAATATAATAATTGTTACTGCAAGAGAAGACGTTTCTATGGTTAACGATATTGTATCGGAATTCGGATACAGAAAAGTAAAAAATGTTATATGCGGCGGTGCAACACGTCAGGAAAGTGTTTTAAACGGTCTGATTGCAATGCCTGCTGATACTGATATTGTTTTAATCCATGATGCAGCACGTCCTTTAATTACCGAAAGCGTAATTCTGCAGCTTATTGAAACTGCCGAAAGTGAAGGTGCTGCAACTTGCGGAGTTTATGCAGTTGATACTTTGAAAACAGTTGATGAAAATCTTAACGTTTCAAAAACTTTGGACCGCAGCAAAGTAATTGAAATTCAGACACCGCAGGCTTTTAAAAAAGATTTAATAATTAAAGCTCACAAAGAAGCTGTCGCTTCCGGTTACAAAGGCACTGATGACTGTTCATTGTTGGAGCATCTGGGTATCAACGTTAAAGTTGTAATCGGTGAACGGTGCAACATTAAACTTACAACCCCGGAAGATTTTATAATTATTTCATCTTTTCTTGAATACAGGGAGTGATTTTATGCGTATAGGTCATGGAATTGATTTTCATACTTTGGTCGAAGGCAGAGATTTGTTTTTAGGCGGAGAAAAAATCGAATACGAAAAAGGGCTTTTGGGTCATTCCGACGCCGATGTTTTGCTCCATGCAATTTGCGATGCACTTTTAGGTGCTGCCGCCAAAAGGGATATCGGATATCATTTCCCCGACTCTGATGCAAAATATAAAGGCATTTCAAGCATAGAGCTTTTAAGGTGTACCGCTGAAATTATTTCACCATATGAAATAAGTAATATTGATGCTACAATCATCGCACAAAAGCCAAAGCTTATGCCCTATATTGATAAAATGATAAAAAATATTTCCGATGCTTTGGATATCCCATCTGACTGCGTCAATGTAAAAGCTACAACCACAGAAGGTATGGGTTACTGCGGCCGTGGCGAAGGTATTGAAGCACACGCTGTGTGTATTTTAAAATAGTAAATAATTTTTCTTACAGAAAGAGAGATATATTATGGCAAAAGAACAGAAAAAATTTGTAGAAGACATCACTTCCATGGAAGTTGACTTTGCGAAGTGGTATACCGATATAGTCAAAAAGGCTGACCTTGTTGACTATTCAGGAATAAGGGGCTGTATGATTATAAGACCGTATGGTTACGCAATCTGGGAAAACATTCAGCAGGCTCTTAACAAAATGTTCAAGGAAACAGGCGTTGAAAATGTTTATATGCCTATGTTTATTCCGGAAAGTTTGCTTCAAAAGGAAAAAGACCACGTTGAGGGGTTTGCTCCTGAAGTTGCATGGGTTACACACGGCGGCAGTGAAAAATTGCAGGAGCGTCTTTGCGTAAGACCTACTTCTGAAACACTTTTCTGTGACCATTACAAAGATATTATTCATTCTTACAGAGATTTACCAAAACTCTACAATCAGTGGTGCTCCGTTGTAAGATGGGAAAAAACCACAAGACCTTTCCTTCGTTCACTTGAGTTTTTATGGCAGGAAGGTCACACTGCTCACGCGACAGCTGAGGAGTCTATGGAAGAAACAATTCAGATGCTTAACATTTACGCAAAATTCTGCGAAGAATACCTTGCAATACCTGTAATTAAAGGTCAGAAAACCGAGAAAGAAAAATTTGCAGGTGCAGTTTGCACATTCACAATTGAAGCTCTTATGCACAACGGCTATGCTCTTCAGTCAGGTACATCGCACAACTTTGGCGATGGCTTTGCCAAAGCTTTCGGCATTCAGTTTACTGATAAAGACAACACGTTAAAATATGTTCATCAGACTTCGTGGGGTGTTTCAACAAGACTTATCGGCGGACTTATTATGGTTCATGGTGATGATAACGGATTGGTTCTTCCTCCGAAAATTGCACCTACTCAGCTTATGATCATCCCTATTGCCCAGCATAAAGAAGGCGTTTTGGAAAAGGCTAATGAATTATTAAATCAGCTTTCTGATTCTGTAAGAGTTAAGATTGACGATTCTGACAAGAGCCCCGGATTTAAATTCAGCGAGCAGGAAATGCGCGGCATTCCGCTCAGAATTGAAATCGGTCCTAAAGATATTGAAAACAATCAGGCAATACTTGCAAGACGCGACAATGGTGAAAAAATCACCGTTTCTCTTGACAATATCAAAGAGGAAGTTATTAAGCTTTTAGATACAATTCAGAAAGATATGTTTGAGCGTGCTAAAGCTAACAGAGATGAACGTACATTCAAGGCTATTGATATGGATAGTTTTGCAAAGCAGCTTGAGGAAAAACCCGGATTTGTAAAAGCTATGTGGTGCGGTGACGAGGAATGTGAAAATAAAATCAAAGAAATGACCGGTGCCACATCAAGATGTATGCCTTTTGAACAGGAAGAAATTTCTGACAAATGTGTATGCTGCGGAAAGCCTGCTAAAAAGATGGTTTACTGGGGCAAAGCATATTAATGCTTGACAAAACCTGACAAATAATATATAATTGTTTCATAAATATCGGGGAGCCGTTGTCGGCTGAGAGGAAACACTGGTTTCGACCCGTTAACCTGATTTGGATAATGCCAACGTAGGGAATATTTCTAGATGATTTAATTCAGAGATAGTCTTGTTGGCTGTCTCTGTTTTTTTATTGAGCAGCCGCATTTTATCCGTTCAGGCGTAAAATCAGATAAAGAAAGGATGTTTTTAATGAAAAACAACACAAAAAAATTAGTTACGTCTGCAATGCTTATCGCGATAGCCGTTGTGCTTTCGCTGTTTACGCCCTTTAATTTGCCCTTTGGCGGAGGCATCACCTTGGCAAGTTGCTTGCCGATAGTTCTGATTTCGTTTGCCTACGGCGTTAAATTCGGCGTATTTTCGGCGTTTGTTTACGCACTTCTTCAGATGGTTACAGGAATGAGCACAGTTGCATCTTTTTTCCTGCCGGGAGAAAATCAAATGATATTGTGGAAAGCAATCTGTGTTTGTCTGCTTGATTACATAGCCGCATATACTATCCTTGGCTTTGGCGGAATATTTAAAAACCGAATTAAGAATAACGCCATAGCGATAACAATCGGCACTGCAGCTGTCCTGTTTTCGAGATATGTAATTCATACAATTTCAGGAGCAATTTTCTTCGGCACATGGGCTGAATGGTTCTTTTCGCAAGATGGTTTTTACAAAATCGGTAATGCGATACTAAATTCATTTTCAGGTTCTTCCCTCGCCTTTATATACTCTGTTTTTTACAATGGGTTATATATGATTCCTGAAATTATTATTACTACTGTTGTTGCACCGATTATTTACAAAATCCTGAGTGCAGGTAAAGTTATTGATTAAAGTAAAACCACAGTGATTTTCCACTGTGGTTTTTGTTGTATAGTTATTGTTTTGTTATAACATAAATATCTAAAGTCTGCGATTTGCACATCTTAAAATTTAATATTATTCGTAAATCGGGAATTTTTCGCAAAGTGCAATAACTTCTTTTGTTATTTCATCTTTTGAATTTTCAAAATCTGTTGCAACAAGTTTCATCCACTTTGCAATCTTAACCATTTCTTCTTCCTTAAATCCTCTGCTTGTAACAGCAGGTGTTCCGACTCTTATGCCGCTTGTGATAAAAGGACTCTGCGGGTCATTAGGAATGGCGTTTTTATTAACTGTAATATGAACTTCGTCAAGTCTTGCTTCAAGCTCCTTGCCTGTAATACCAAAGGGCTGAAGGTCAATAAGCATTAAGTGGTTATCGGTTCCGCCTGAAACAACTCTGAAGCCTTCTTTAACAAGTTCTTCTGAAAGAACTTGTGCATTTTTAATAATCTGCTTCTGATATTCTTTAAATTCATCTGTAAGTGCTTCACCGAATGCAACTGCTTTTGCAGCGATGATGTGCATCAGCGGTCCGCCCTGAGTTCCCGGGAATACTGCTTTATCAATTTTCTGAGCAAATTCTTCCTTACAAAGGATAAGTCCGCCTCTGGGTCCTCTTAAAGTTTTATGAGTAGTTGTTGTAACAACATCTGCATAAGGCACCGGACTCGGATGAAGTCCCGCAGCAACAAGACCTGCAATGTGTGCCATATCCACCATTAAATACGCACCTACTTCGTCGGCGATTT
>CAZBJD010000066.1:0-8689 GCA_964492155.1 uncultured Eubacteriales bacterium | reverse complement strand
TTCTCGACAATAATTGTACGAATTTTCATTTTTTCCGTTAAGGACATCACGCTTAGGTATATCCTTTTTTGTATAACGAAAACCACATTATGAGTGTGGATATTTATTTGACTAAAGGTAAAAATTCATATTGCCGAGGGTTTTGTAAAAGGTTCTGTTGTTGTGTGCCCACGACGAGGAAGCGTTTTTTGTGCTTATGAAATAAAGAGAATTTCCTACAAGGTTAACGCCGTTCAAAGCACATTTTGCCGCAAGCACGCTTGATTTTGACGGGGTTATGTTGATTTTGTCGGTGTGTGCGGGCGGAAACTGAGTTCCGTATTTTGTGTCAAAAATAACGCCTTTAATTGTGCCGGGGAACAGATTTGATTTCGTGCGGTTTACAACAGTGTTTGCAACGCCGATTTTTGCATCAAATGGTTGTGAGCCGCTTTCTATTTGTGTGATTTTAGCAAGATATAAAATATCTTCATAGCTGTATGAGTTATCCTTTAAGGTTTCGGGGACCGTGATTTCGGGTGCTGAAATTTTTACAACAAAATTAAAGTTATCCCAATCTACGCTATAACCCAAAGTGCTGCAGGTTACCCTGACGGGAACAAATAAAAGATGGTTTTCCATAATTGCACCGGTGGCTTTTTCGCCGTCAATAATACTGTAGTCTTTTTCACCATAAAAAACGAAAGTGTGCCCGTTTTTTGTTACGGTTGCCGCTTGCTCCTCGTGATTCCAGGATATTTCAGCACCGATAACATCTGAAAAAGCACGAAGGGGGATGAAAGTTGAACCATTGACAATTATAGGTTTTTGCACGCATTTTATAAAGCTGCCGTTTACTTCAATATCGGCATAAATGGGGTATCCGCCGTATAAATCAATTGCCATGGCAGGAATTGCAGTTAAAATCATTGTGGCAATAAGGCAGAAAATAATAATTTTTTTATTCATATTACACCTCTTATTGCCAATGATACCATAAATTCCCGAAAAATGCAAATTTAAGAAAAAGCAACGTGTTAAACGTTGCTTTTTTAACATAGGAAATTACATATCCGTAAAATCAATTACCTGACCTTTTGCGTCGCTTTCGAAGCAGGCTTCCATTATTCTCATTACGCGCATAACCTGTGCGTGAGTGATAAGCTGAGTTTCTTTGCCGTCAATTGCCTTTGTGAAGTTTCTGTAAAAATCGTGAACATCTGATGCAGGCTTATCGATGGTGTATGTGTCTGTTGTAACATCGTCGCGGGGTGCCATTGTTTTGGTAAGACCTGCGGCAGTTTTAACAGGAAGAACGTCGTTTTCGTGCCAGTATTTGCAATGAACAACCTTTGCATCTTCCTGCCAGTTTGTGATGATTGCAGTACCGTCTTTGCCTTGCATATAAAATCTCGGCATATCAATAAAGTTATATGTACCAACCTCGACGTAGGCTCTTGCACCATCATCAAAGGTAAGGTCAAGCTTAAATCCGTCGTCAACCTCGTCGTTTGTGATATGGTCAAGCTTGCAGTATACCTTTGTAATTTTACCTTTTAATATCATACAAATCTGGTCGATAAGGTGAACACCCCAGTCAAGAACCATACCGCCGCCGTATGCCTTTTGGCATCTCCAGTCGCTTGGAATTCCGCGTGAGCCATGAATTCTTGATTCAATATTAAAGATTTTTCCGATTTCACCGCTGTCGTGGATTTGTTTCATTGCCAGAAAGTCAACGTCCCATCTTCTGTTCTGGTGAACGGTGAATAATTTTCCTGATTTATTTGCAGCGTCAATCATTTCCTGCAAAACTGCACTTGACATTGTAACGGGCTTTTCACAAATAACGTTTTTGCCTGCCTCCAAACACTTGATAACCATATCTTTGTGTTGGTCATTTGGGATAGCAATCGTTACAAGGTCAATCTCTTTATCGTTTAAAACTTCATCTAAACTATTATAAGCAAAAATTCCGTTTGATTTTGCAAGTTCTGCTTTTTTGGGGTCAATATCATAAATGCCTTTAAGATTTACAACGTCGCTTGTAAGAGCGTGTCTTGTATGCCAGCCGCCCATTCCGCCATATCCGATTACGCATAAATTATGTTTCATAAATAATTCCTCGCTTTCTGTGATTTGCACATAGTTTATGAAAACGATTACATTATAGCATTGATGCGATATTTTGTCAATACTTTTTGTGCAGTTTTTTACGGGCGGGAAAAAGCTCATGGCAAAAAAGAAAAACCTCAATTTCTTGAGATTTTTCTGAATAGTTTATATTTGTTATAAGCTCACCGTTCGCATTTGCGGTGTGGGCTGTTTTAACATTCCGTTATCAATCGCTTGAATAAGGAAGTAATGCAATGTGACGAGCTCTCTTGATAGCTTCTGTGAGCTGTCTCTGATGCTTTGCACAAGTTCCTGTAATTCTTCTGGGAAGAATTTTTGATCTTTCAGAAACATATCTTCTTAACTTTGCAGTATCTTTGTAGTCGATATGTTCAACTTTATCTGCACAGAACTGGCAAACCTTTTTCTTAGGTTTTCTGTTTCTTGAAAACTTTTCTTTGTATTCTTTAACTTCTGACATTTTCTACACCTCCGGTTTAAAATGGTAAATCGTCGTCATCCGGCGAAATTTCAAAATCAGGACTCTTAGGCATAGCAGCAGGCTGAGGAGCCGGTGCTTCCGTAGGCTGAGGTGCCTGAGAATAGCTTGCACCTTGATTATCTCTTTTACCTTCTGCAAAGTAAACTTCATCTGCAACAACTTCTGTTACATAATGTCTTTTGCCTTCATTATCGTCCCATGTTCTTGTCTGGATACTGCCGCTGAGTGCCATAAGCTGACCCTTGGAAAAATATTTTGCAACAAACTCGGCTGTGGTGCGCCATGCGACAACACTGATAAAGTCTGTCTGACGCTGTTCGCCTTGACGGGCATAATTTCTGTCAACTGCAACCGTAAAAGTAGTAACGGCAACATTTGACGGTGTGTATTTAAGTTCAGGATCTTTAGTTAAACGACCCATTAAAACAACTTTATTGAGCATACACAAAACCCTCCGTTTCTTACAAATTAGTCTTCCTGCTTGATTACGATGTATCTTAAGATGCCATCAGTAATCTTGTACTGTCTTGAAAGCTCTGCAGGGAATTCAGGCTGAGCAGTAAACTCAACGAGAACATAATAGCCTTCTGTTAAATCATTGATAGGATAAGCGAGTCTTCTTTTACCCCAATCGTCAGCCTTAACGATTTCACCGTTTGCTGAAATTAACGATTTAAACTTTTCAACCAAAGCAGTAATCTGTTCTTCACCTTTGGTTACATCTACGATAAAGATAGTTTCGTATTTGTTAGTTTTAACCATTTAAAACACCTCCTTCTGGACTATTGACCTACCCATCTTTGGATAGGTAAGGATTAAAACTGCCTAAATATTATAATATAAAGCACATTTTTTGTCAAGAATTATTTGAAAAATATTTTGTATATGGTGTGATTGGATTTCCGTCACCATCGTTTTTTATTGTAATTGTCAAATTACCCTGTTCACTGATATATTCCATTAAATATGGACTGTGGATTGATTTTTGCACAATTTTAAACATTTCGCCTCTGGTAACGGTGGTTTCGGGCGAAGGCGCGTCTGTTAAAATCTGTCCCCACTCGGCTGCTTTCACATAGCCTTCAGGGTAGCCGTAGCGATCTGCGTAAAATTCAAAGTTTAAATTTTTGATTATGATTTTTAGCGCATCACAAAGAAGAATATCTTCATCGGGCTCAAAGGTGTTTTCTGATGTACCCTGAACTAATCCCTGTTCTTTCAAATAACTTATGTAGCTATACGCCCAGTGGCTTTTTGGTACATCATCAAAACTGTCTTTTGCAACATAATCGTCAGTATAACCCATAAACATACAAGCCATTTTTGCAAACTCTGCTCTTGTGGTGTTGTCTTCAAAGCGAAGGTCTTTAATTATATTTAGCTTTCTAAGCTCGATTGCAGCGGCTTTAACTTCGGGCTCGTCAGGTTTTGGTAAAGTTCCGTCATCAAAAATTTCAATGTTGCCATTCTGGTCTATCTCAAAAAATCTTTTGTGGTCATGGTCAAGTGTGCACTTATCCGGAATCAGTTCAACCTCCACAAATTTAACTTGGTTTTCATTTGGGGGATTGGTTTCTGCTTGTACCAACGGACTTAAGGTACTTGTCAAAAGTGTTGTGGATAAAATGATTGATAATGTTTTTTTCATAAGTAAAACCTCTTGAAATAAATATAATAAAAAATGCGCCAACCGAAGGTAAGCGCACTAAAAACGCAAACTCCGATTGTCGCTCAACAAATTTAAATAGAATATAAGGTATCTACCACACTATTTAATGGAACTTGCGTTTTTAACAAATTCAAATATAGTGTAGCAAAAAAAGGGTACAACAATCCCATAAAGAAAAAGATACCATTAATTCCTATTTTAATAAATTTGCTGAGCATACTTATTATACCATGCTGAAACAAATTTATCAAGAGTATTTGTGATTTATTTACATTATGTATTTTTAAAAATTGAGTTGAAATGTTACGGAGGTATGTGGTATACTAAAATAAGAGAGGAATTTGATTTATGAGAATTTTATTTATTGGTGATATTGTAGGACGCCCGGGCAGGGAGTATCTTACAAATAATTTAGGAAGAATTAAAAGAGAATATAAAATAGATATGTGCATTGCAAACGGGGAAAATGCATCTCACGGCAAGGGTATAACTTTAAATAGCGCAAACGAGCTTAATATGTGCGGCGTTGACGTAATCACCCTGGGCAACCATTGGACAGGCAGGGATATGTCAAATGTGTTTGACGATTTTAAGTATATGGTGCGTCCTGCCAATTTCCCTGCGGCATTGCCCGGTGAGGGAAGTGTGATTTTTGATTGCGGCAGGGCAAGAACAGGCGTTATAAATGTTCAGGGCAGAGTTTATCTTGACCCGCTTAATTCCCCGTTTGAGGCAGCGGAAAAGGAAATTGAAAAAATAAAAAATGACTGCGATATAATTTTTGTTGATTTCCATGCAGAGGCAACAAGCGAAAAAGCGGCACTCGGCTATTTTTTGGACGGAAAGGTTGCGGCGGTTGTGGGAACTCATACTCACGTGCAGACCGCAGATGAAAAGATTTTAAAAGGCGGTACGGCTTTTATTTCGGATGTGGGAATGACGGGTGTGGAGGACTCAATTTTAGGGGTAAAAAGCGATATAATTGTGGACAGGTTTGCCAGAATAAAGCAGGGGAAATTTGAGCTTGCCGAAGGTGGAGTTCAGTTTAACGGTGTAGTGATTGATGCAGATGAAAAAACAGGCAGGGCTGTTTCGATAGAAAGGATAAATATAAGACCGTGAAAAAGTTATTATGTCTTTTGCTTGCTTGCGTGTTATTGCTTTGTGCTTGCGGAAAACAGGAAGCAGAACAGGTAAATGCAGATTTCGGCGGAAGCCTTAGTCTTTTTGCATTTGAAGACGAAAGCATTAATCCGCTTAAAACAAAATATCAGACAAATGCCAAAGTCTTTGCGGCGGTTATGCACAGAGGTCTTGTTAAAACACAACAAAATCTTGAAATCAATTGCGATTTAGCTGAAAAGTATGAGTTTTCACAAGATAAAACGGTGCTGACTTTCAAATTAAAAGATACTGCTTTTTCAGACGAAACTAAGGTTACGGGTGCCGATGTTGTAAATTCTTTAAATACAATCAGGCAAAACAAAGAAAGTATGTATTATGGGATTTTTAACTTTGTGGAGTCGTATTCCGAAACCTCGGACAGCGTTACTTTTAATCTATACAAGCCTGACAGCGGAGTGCTTTATTATATGAATTTTCCCGTTGTAAAGGAGTCGGGAGAGAATGTGCTCGGAGCGGGCTTCTACAAGACCGCAGATATACAAAGCGACAGAATTTTACTTTCTGCCGTTAACAATCTGAATACTAATTTTGAAACTGTTAAAATTATGATGTATCCCAAAGAGGATATGGCGGAAAATGCTTTTTTGAGCAATGAAATTGATGTGATTGATGCCACCTTTTCAAATCTTGCACGGCTTCAGTCAAAGACGGGGATAAATACTGTAGAATATATATCGGATAATTTTACATTCATAGGTTTTAACGCCCAAAATGAAATTTTGGGAGATGTAAATGTAAGACGAGCCATTGCATCTTTGATAGATAAAAAGGCGTTGGCGGAAAGTCTTATGGCGGGGTGTGCGGAATATGTCAACTCGCCTTTCAAACCCAAAACGGTTTATGGCGGATTGTATGGCGGAGAATATGAAGAAAGTGTTGAGATGTGTGAAAAATATCTTGAAAATTCTTCTCTTGTGCCTAATGACCTTTCGTTTAAAATTCTTGTAAACGAGGACAGTCTTACCAAAACCAAGGTTGCACAGTATCTTAGCCGTAAATTGAGCAGCGCGGGTATTTTATCTTCGGTTGAAGCGGTTGATTTTGAAACATATCTGCAAAAAATCAATGACGGCGAATACACAATTTTTATCGGTGAAACAACTGTATCGCTTAATCAGGATTTTGAATTTTTGTGCAAGAGTACAAAGTATGAAAATGCTGATTTGGAAACACTTTTTAACAATTTCAGGTTTGAAACGGATATGACAAAAAAACAGGAAATTGCAAAAAATATTGCAAAGCATTTTGTGGACAATCTGCCTGTAATCAGTCTTTATTATCAGAAAAATACGGTGGTGACCGACAATGATATAGAAGGCGATTTCAAGCCGATGCAGACAAACCTGTTCGGCGGAATTGAGAGTTTTAAAATCAAAAAGTAATTTTTAAAATCCCTCTTAAATATAATTTACAGATGTAAATTGTACTTTAAGAGGGGGATTTTTTTGAAAAAATCTAAATGGATTGTTTCTCTTTTGGCTTTTGCGATTGTTTCGGTGATGTGTGTTCAGTTTGCGGGTTACAATGCGGAAAGAAAGTATACAACGGTTTCAAAAGGATTTTCAATTCCGGTGGGAAACTATATTCTGCTTATGCGTGACCTTGACGCAGACGGCGACGGAAAAGATGATAAAATATATGTTTACGGTGAAAAAAACAACGAGGAAACAGAATATGCGGAAAAAATTAATATGGCTCTTGTTTATGCAAAAAACGGATTTGTAAAAAAGACTAATGTTTCATGGCTTAAAGGATATGTTTCTGATATAGAAGTTCAGGATTTCACTAAAAATAAAAATAAGGATATTCTGCTTAAGGTTTTTTCCGATGAGCAGAAAAGCGTGCTTACGGGATTTGTGGTTGATTTCGGATATGAGATACCGAAAACTGTTTTTAGAGGCTCGGCGGGTGTTTCGCTCTCTTTTTCCTTTGCAGACGGTTTTATTGTAAATTGCAGTCTTTTGGACGGCAAACAGTTTTCTGTAAATCTTGAAAATAAAAAAGATATTCTTAAAGAAAAAGGAATTTTTGATGAATCGGGAAAGTTTCTCGGCAAAGAAAAAGTTTATGCAAAGCCGTTTTTTGAACTTTCCGCCAAAGACGATGATTCTGACGGCACAGGCGAGCTTAAAGGAAGTCAGAAAGTGATTTCAAGCGTATCCGAAACTGAGCTTTTTATTATGGATACGGTGCAGAAATATATAAATGACAGATGGAATGTTACTAAAATTGAGGTAAGATATTAAAAAATCCGATTTTTTAAATCGGATTTTTTAACTATTCTTCTTTTTCCCATTCCTCTTTTTCTGATTTTGTAAGAGGTATAATTTCTTCTTCGGAATATTTGCTGTCGGGGCCTCCGATACAATGGAGAAAATATGCTCCCTTTTTTGTTACATAAAGCTTTTCTTCATATCCGCTTTCTTCGCCGAAATGCCCTGTCGATTTGGAATTTAAAAGCTCGGCGGTGTCGGTGTTATAGGTAATTTTGTTTATAACCTTTTTCATAATTTCAAAAGACCTCCTTTTTATGTATTATACACTATGGCGTAAAAATTTAAACGTACTTTTTTGTCGAGTGATAAAAAATTAATTAAATTTAGAAAATATAGCCAAAAACACTTTTTATTTTTTGAAATTTATGTTATACTATAATGTAAGATATTTTTGACCTAATTTAATGAGGTGATATTTATGGGATTAATTCAGAGTATATTCGGCTCATATAGCTCAAGAGAGATAAAAAGAGTCATGCCGCTTGTGAATAAAGTGCTGGACTTAGAAGATGAATACAAGGCTCTTTCTGATGCAGAGCTTAAAGCTAAAACCACAGAGTTTAAAGAAAGGTATAAAGGCGGCGAGAGCCTTGATGATATGCTTCCCGAAGCGTTCGCTGTTGTGCGTGAGGCAGCAAGCAGAGTTTTGGGTATGCGTCACTTCCCGGTTCAGATTTTAGGCGGTATTATCCTTCATCAGGGCAGAATTGCGGAAATGAAAACAGGTGAAGGTAAAACTTTGGTTTCAACTCTCCCTGCTTATCTTAATGCAATTTCGGGTGAAGGTGTGCATATCGTTACCGTGAACGACTATCTTGCAAAGCGTGACAGTGAGTGGATGGGAAAGGTTTATACCTTTTTGGGACTTACTGTGGGACTTGTTGTTCACTCGGTAGAGGGCGATGCCAAAAAGGCTGCGTACGATGCAGAGGATTTTGATACCCTCGACCGCCTGATTGCCCG
>CAZBJD010000065.1:0-8708 GCA_964492155.1 uncultured Eubacteriales bacterium | reverse complement strand
CTGATAAAAAATTCTTGCCATAATAAATCAAATCCTTTCAAATAATTAATTTTCCGAAATAGTTGCACTTCCGCGCTCTAATGAAACAATGCCTGTACGGCAAATTTCCAAAATAGTAAATTCCTGCATCAAAGTAACAAATGCGTCAATTCGTTTTGAATCCCCGACTATTCTCATAATAACCGAATCGTGGGTATAATCTATGGTTTCCGCCTTAAACGCATCTGCAGCAGTTCGTATATCCTCACGTGTTTCAGATGAATTCTTAACCTTAATCAGCATAAGTTCGCATCTTACCGACTCGTCTTCGCCAAGTTCTTTCACCTTACACACATCAGGAAGCTTTTTCAGTTGATTTTTAATCTGATGATTAAATTCCTGTTCTCCCTCGTAAGTAATGGTAATACGCGAAAATTCATCTGTTTCGGTTTCGCTTACCGTTAAAGAATTTATATTAAACTGCCTTCTGCGAAACATACTGGTTACTCGGTTTAAAACACCGAATTCATTCTTTACCAAAACTGCAATAGTAAATTTAGGCATTTTATTCACCCACCTTTGTAATGATGTCATCCATACTGCCGCCCGGCGGAAGCATAGGAAGAACAAATTCATCTTTATCAACAGCACAATCTATTAAAAAAGGTCCGTCTGTATTGAACGCTTTTTCAAAGGCTTCTTTTAACTCATCCAATGTGTCGGCTTTTGCCCCGTCTGCACCAAAAGCTTTGGAAAGTGCCACAAAATCTGTCTTTCTGCCGAGAATGGTGTTGGAATAATGCTTTTCATAAAAAAGCGTCTGCCATTGACGAACCATACCAAGCACCCCGTTGTTAAGAAGCAAAATTACAATCGGAAGCTTATTTGACACCATTGTTGCCAGTTCCTGAAGACACATACCAAAGCTGCCGTCTCCCGTTACAAGCACCGTTCGCTTACCTGTTCCCATTGCCGCACCGATTGATGCTCCCGGTCCGAACCCCATTGTTCCAAGACCTCCCGATGACACAAACCTTCTTGTTTTTTGGAATTTTGCATACTGTGCCGTCCACATCTGATGCTGACCTACATCTGTCGCAACCGCTGTATCTTCCTCAAGGTAATTATTTAGCAAATCAAGCACATTTTTAGGTGTCATTCCGTCACGCTTGTCAAGATTTTCTTGCTCAGTTTTTCTGTACTCTCCGATTTTCTTCTGCCACTCAGGTCTGTCTGCCTTATCCAAAGAAGAAATTATATTCCCAAGTGTGAGCTTTACATCGCCTTTTAAAGAATGTGCAGGCTTTACAGTTTTTGCAAATTCCGAGCCATCAACATCAATATGGATAATCTTTGCCTTGGTTGCAAACTTTTCTTTGTTGCCCGTTACCCTATCGTTAAAACGAACGCCGCACGAAATGATGCAATCTGCGTTGTGCATTGCAACCGACGAAGCGTAGTGTCCGTGCATCCCCTGCATTCCGAGAAGTCTAGGATGGTTTGCAGGAACGCCCGATATACCCATAAGTGAGCAACCGATGGGTGCATCAATCAAATCTGCAAGTTTTACAATTTCAGCTTCTGCACCTGCACTTATCACACCGCCGCCGAAATAGATAAAAGGCTTTTTCGAGTCTTTGATACATTCAACTGCCGCCGAAATATCCTCGCATCCTTTTTTCTCATCCGCTTCTGCAGGTTTCTGCTTTGCATATTCACATTCTGCTATCTGCACATCTTTCGGCACATCAATAAGTACCGGTCCCGGTCTTCCCGATTTTGCAATACGGAAAGCATCTCTTATGGTATCAGCCAATTTTTCAATCGAGCTTACAATGTAGTTATGTTTTGTAATGGGAAGTGTAATTCCTGTTATGTCGATTTCCTGAAAACTGTCTGTTCCAAGCTGCGAGTTGGGAACGTTGCCGCAAATTGCAACAAGCGGAATGGAATCAAGATATGCATTTGCAATACCCGTAACCAGATTTGTTGCACCCGGACCTGATGTTGAAATAACAACACCAACCCTGCCCGTTACTCTCGCATATCCGTCTGCTGCGTGAACAGCCCCCTGTTCGTGAGCAGAAAGAATATGGTTTATTTCATTCTGATATTTATACAATGAATCGTAAACATTGAGTATCTGACCTCCCGGATAACCAAATACTGTATCCACTCCTTGTTCAATCAATGTTTCAACGATTATGTCTGATCCTGTCAACCGCATAATGAGGGTCCTCCGAGTTTTTCAAGTATAAGCTGTCCCATTTTACTGCAGCCTACCTTGGTGCATTTATTTTCATCTGACGGCATAATATCCGCACAACGATATCCTTCCTCCAGAACATCATATACAGCCTTTTCAATTGCGTCAGCCTCGTCATTCATATCAAAGCTGTATTTAAGCATCATTGCCGCAGAAAGTATTGTTCCTATCGGATTTGCGATATCTTTTCCTGCAATGTCGGGAGCAGAGCCGTGAATAGGCTCATAAAGTCCGACAGTTGTATCTCCAAGGCTTGAAGACGGAATCATTCCGATTGAACCCGTTATCATGGAAGCTTCATCCGACAAAATATCTCCGAACATATTTTCTGTTACAATAACATCAAACTGTGCAGGATTTTTAACAATCTGCATTGCACAGTTATCCACAAGCATATCCGAAAGCTCAACGTCAGAGTATTCTTCCGACAGGCGGTGCATAACCTTTTTCCAAAGTCTGCTTGTATCCAAAACATTGCTTTTTTCAACACTGCAAAGCTTTTTATTTCTCTTTCTTGCAGTTTCAAAACCGATTCTGCCTATTCTTTCAATTTCTTTTTCATTATAAGCCATAACATCTGTTGCTGTATCACCTTCGGTTTTATGCTCGCCAAAGTAAATCCCGCCGATAAGCTCACGCACAATGATAAAATCGATGCCTTTTTCAACAATCTCAGACTTCAAAGGTGACGCAGAAGCAAGTTGCGGCCAGATTTTGGCAGGTCGGTTGTTACTGTAAACACCCATACCTGCACGAAGCTTTAAAAGTCCTTTTTCAGGCCTTTTTTCGCCAGGCATATTATTCCACTTATCTCCTCCGACAGCACCCAAAAGAACGCTGTCAGATTCAAGACATTTTTTAAGTTCGCTTTCCGGGAGCGGTTCGCCGTATTTATCAATAGCGCATCCGCCCATATCTACGTCAGTATATGTAAATTTATGGCCGTAAAGCTGTGCTGTCTTATCAAGCACCAAAAGTGCCTGATTAACAATTTCGGGACCTATTCCGTCGCCGCGGATTACTGCTATATTTTTATTCATTTTCAACACCTCAATCCTTAAGTGACGCCAAAAGACCGCCTTTTTTGATTATATTCTGAATAAATTCAGGGAAAGGCTGAGCCTTGTACGACTTTCCTGTTGTTACATTAGTAATTACGCCTGTATCAAAATCAACTTTCACTTCATCGCCAGGGTTTATTTCTTCTGCTGCCTGCTCACATTCTAAAATCGGAAGACCTATATTGATTGCATTACGGTAAAAAATTCTTGCAAAACTTTTTGCAATAACGCAGCCTGTACCGCAGGTTTTAATAACCAAAGGTGCATGCTCACGTGATGAACCGCAGCCAAAGTTCCAACCTGCAACCATAACATCACCTTTTGAAACTTTCTCAACGAAAGTTGAGTCTATATCTTCCATACAATGCTTTGAAAGTTCATCTGCATCAGATGTGTTCAAATATCTTGCAGGGATAATTACATCTGTATCAACATTGTCTGGATATTTAAAAACTTTTCCTTGTGTGTTCATATTATTCTACCTCCGGATTTGAAATATAGCCTGTAAGAGCACTGGTTGCAGCTGTCAAGGGACTTGAAAGATAAACCTCGCTGTCAACGTGACCCATTCTGCCCACAAAATTTCTGTTGGTTGTTGCGATACATCTCTCACCTGCTGCCAATATTCCCATATATCCGCCAAGACACGGTCCGCATGTGGGTGTTGAAACAACTGCACCTGCATCTATAAATGCAGTTACATAGCCTTTTTCAACACATTCACGGTAAATATCCATTGTTGCGGGAATTATAATGCATCTTACTCCGTCAGCAATTTTTTTACCCTTAAGCACACTGTAAGCAGCCTCCATATCTTCCATTCTGCCATTGGTGCAGCTTCCGATTACAACCTGATCTACTTTAATATCTGAAAGCTCGCTTGCAGGTTTTGTGTTTTCGGGAAGATGAGGGCAGCTTACAATCGGTACCATTTCCGAAAGATTAATTTCAATTACTTCATCATACTCTGCGTCTTCATCTGCCTGATATACCACAGGCGGTCTTTCGCATCTGCCTTCAAGGTAAGCCTTGGTTACTTCATCAACAGGGAATATACCGTTTTTGGCACCTGCTTCAATTGCCATATTACAAATGCAAAGGCGGTCATCCATAGAAAGAGTTTTAACGCCTTCACCCGTAAACTCCATACTGCGGTAAAGTGCTCCGTCAACACCGATTTTGCCGATAATATAAAGAATTACATCTTTGCCGCTGCAGTTTGACGGAAGTTTACCTGCTAAATTAAACTTTATGGCAGACGGGACTTTAAACCATGCAATTCCTGTTGCCATACCTGCCGCCATATCTGTGCTTCCGACTCCTGTTGAAAATGCACCAAGTGCCCCGTATGTGCAAGTGTGACTGTCTGCACCTATAATGCAGTCACCGGCAGTTACAACGCCTTGTTCGGGCAACAGTGCATGCTCAATTCCCATTTTTCCCACATCATAAAAATGGCTAATACACTGAGAGCATGAAAATTCTCTGCACTGCTTTGACTGTTCAGCTGCTTTAATATCTTTATTGGGCACAAAGTGGTCTAAAACAATAGCCACTCTGTCTTTATCAAATACATTTTCAAATCCTGCTTTGCTAAACTCATTGATTGCAACAGGTGTTGTTATATCATTGCCGAGAACAATATCAAGCTTCGCTTTGATAAGCTGACCTGCCTGAACGCTTTCGAGCCCCGCATGGGCAGCAAGAATCTTTTGTGTCATTGTCATTGCCATAATCTATTCCTCATTTCTGTTCATATTGTTATATGCCGCAAGAAGTGCATGTGAACTTGCTTTAATAATGTCTGTATGTGTTCCTGCTCCCCAATACATTTCGCCGCTTTCGGTTTCAATTCCTATATAAGCTGCAGCCTCACTGTGAGAGCCGTGCTGCATACTGTGTTCTTTGTAAACTGAAAGTCTGTATTTATTCCCGGTGTGTTTTTTAAGTGCATTGCTTACTGCATCCAGCGAACCATTGCCCTGTGCCGCAACTGTTTGTCCGTCATTAAAGGTCACTTCGGTTTCAACACCGTCTTTAATCTGTTTAAAGTGAAACTCTGTAATGCCGAGAGGCGATTTATAATCAAAATAATTATCCTCAAAAACTTTTAATACGTCGGCAACTTTTAATTCTCTGTGTTCATGGTCAGATACGCTTTTGCAGATATAGCTTAAATGTTCACGCATTTTAGCAGGTAAATCGTAACCGTATGTCTGCTCTAAAAGGTATCCGATACCGCCTTTGCCGCTCTGAGAATTTACGCGGATAACATCTGCATCATATGTCCGGTTGATATCTGTCGGGTCAATCGGGATATATGGAACAGTCCATTCGTGAAGTTCTTTTTCTTCACGCCATTTCATACCTTTTGCAATAGCATCCTGATGACTGCCCGAAAAAGCTGCAAACACCAATGCTCCTGCATAAGGCGAACGGTCATGAACATGCATCCTTGTGCATCTTTCATAAACTTCAACAATTGCCGGCATATCTGAAAAATCAAGCTTGGGGTCAACACCGTGGGAATACATATTCATTGCAAGTGTTATAACATCGACATTACCTGTTCTTTCTCCGTTTCCGAAAAGCGTTCCCTCCACACGGTCAGCACCTGCCAAAAGTGCAAGTTCCGTATCTGCAACACCGGTTCCTCTGTCATTATGAGGATGAAGACTGATTGTTACATTTTCCCTGTACTTAAGATTTTTATCCATAAATTCAACCTGCGATGCATAGATATGAGGAAGACTCATTTCAACAGTTACAGGAAGATTTATAATAACATTATTGTCTTCTGAAGGTTCTAAAACATCTAAAACTGCATTGCAAACCTCAAGTGCATATTCAGGTTCAGCACCTGTAAAGCTTTCAGGTGAATATTCAAACCTGAAATTGCCTTCATATTCGCCTGCTAATTTTTTAACAAGCTTTGCACCGTCAACAGCGATTTTTTTAATTTCTTCCTTTGATTTCTTAAATACCTGTTCCCGTTGTGCTACACTTACTGAATTATAAAAATGAATTATCGCATTCGGAGCACCTTTACACGCATCGAATGTTTTTCTTATAATGTGCTCGCGGCATTGAGTCAGAACCTGAACGGTAACATCTTCGGGAATCATATTATTATCAATAAGTGTTCTTAAAAACTCGTATTCGGTTTCGCTTGCAGCAGGAAATCCTACTTCAATTTCTTTAAATCCGACCTTTAAAAGCAACTTATAAAATTCAAGTTTTTCTTCAAGACTCATTGGAATAATAAGGCTTTGATTTCCGTCTCTCAAATCAACGCTGCACCAATCGGGAGCTTTCTCGATATGGTCTTTTTTTACCCAATCGTATGTAATATTCTGAGGTGGGTAGTAACCCACGTTGTATTTGCTTACATTCATTTTTTATACCTCCGCAACCGTATCAATTTCAACAAGAACATTTTTCGGCAGTTGTTTTACTGCCACGCAGCTTCTTGCAGGCTTTGAAACAAAATATTTTTCATAAACTGCGTTAAACGCTGCGAAGTCTTCCATATTCTGCAAAAAGCATGTGGTTTTTATCACCTTTTCAATTCCTGAGCCGCTTGCACTCAGCAATTCTTTAATATTTTTACAAACCTGCTCGGTTTGAGCCTCAATTGTTGTTGACTCAACTTCTCCCGAAATCGGATTAATTGCAATCTGACCTGATGTGAACACAAAATCACCTGCAATTACCGCCTGTGAATATGGGCCTATTGCCTTTGGTGCTTTATCTGTACTTATAATTTCACTCATTATTTTATCCTCCGGTTATTTAACAATCTTAAATCCTTCACGTTCAAGAGCCTTTGTAATTTCCTGAACGTGGTCATAGTTTCGTGTTTCCATAACTACTCTTAAATAGCAACCGTTTACATCAGATGTTTCGCTGTTACGCTCGTGATGAACACTTGTAACATTGCCTCCGCAGTCTGCAATAATTCTTGACACGTCTTTCAGCTGACCCGGTTTATCCACAAGTTCTAAAAGTAAACTTGTTTCTCTTCCCGACTTCATAAGTCCTCGCTTAATTACTCTTGACAGAATTGAAACATCTATATTTCCGCCCGAAACAAGACTGACAACCTTCTTGCCCTTAACAGGGAATTTGTTGAACATTGCTGCTGCAACCGACACTGCTCCCGCACCCTCTGCAATCATTTTCTGCTTTTCAATCAAAGCAAGTATTGCCGAAGAAATTTCATCATCTGTAACAAGGGCAATATCATCAACATAATTTTTTATAAGCTCATATGTATGCTCTCCCGGTTGTTTTACCGCAATACCGTCAGCAATTGTTGAAACATTGTCAAGGCAATCAATCTTTCCGTTATTTATTGAATTATACATACTTGGTGCACCCATAGCCTGAACACCATAAACTTTAATGGAAGGCTTTAGTGCTTTAATAGCATAAGCAACACCTGATATAAGACCGCCGCCGCCAATTGGAACAATAACCGCATCGCAATCAGCAAATTCGTTAACAATTTCAAGACCTACCGTTCCCTGTCCTGCAATAACATCCTCATCATCAAAAGGGTGAACAAATGTGTATCCCATTTCATCTTTCAGTTCCAATGCTTTAGCATAAGCATCATCATAGCATCCGTTTACAAGACAAACATCTGCACCATATCCTTTAGTTGCTTCAACTTTTGAAATGGGGGCACTGTCAGGAAGGCATATCAATGATTTAATACCGCACTTAGATGCTGCCAAAGCAACACCCTGTGCATGATTGCCCGCAGAACAAGCAATAACGCCCTTTGCCTTTTCTTCTTCGGACAGCATAGCAATTTTATATCCAGAACCTCTTAGTTTAAATGAACCCGTATACTGCAGATTTTCAGGTTTTAAATATAGTTCGCAATCATTTGTAATACCGGCAGTGCTTACGATAGAAGTGCTTCTTACTATATCCTTTAACACCACCGAAGCCTGAAATATTTTATCAAGTGTAAGCATAATTTTTCTCCTAACGAATTTTATAATATAAGATTTTACAACATATAACATAAAGATTGTATGAAGATTAGCCTTATGATATAAATATTTTATAAAGAATTTGTGTTTTTTTATTAAATCGGTGCAGATTTTGTTCCGCAAGTTCTCAGCACAAAATTATTTTGACGGAATTACTTTACAAAATTTGCTGCAAGGAAATTTTTCAAAAAAAGGTATTGACAAATTAAAATCACAGTGCTAAAATGTTAGCAACTTAATACAAGATAAACCGTTGAGGCAGAAAAAAGTCAGAATCGGTCTTTAAGAGCGAGCGGATTACGGTGTGAGTTCCGCAAAGGCTCTCTGAGTAATATGGACTGCTGAGGGCTGTGAGGAAATTCACAGACGTAAGACTCGCGTAAGAAGTCGGGAGTATGT
>CAZBJD010000064.1:0-8868 GCA_964492155.1 uncultured Eubacteriales bacterium | reverse complement strand
ATTCAATGTTTTCAACAATCTTTTTCACGGAATTTTCAGGGCAGTAGGTTCCGGAAAGCTAATGTTTATTTCAACAATGATTTACGCAGTTTCGTACGTAATATATGCTTATGCTTTATTCGCAGTATTGCCGCACGAAACACGAATTTACGGAGTTCATCTTGCCTTAAGCGGCGTATATATCACAGAGGTTATATTTGCAACAGTAATTTTTGTTACGGGTAAATGGAAAACACCGGAGTATAAAAAACTTGAACAAGCACAAAAGGAGGCAGCATAAGCCGCCTCGTTTTTAACTCATTATTTAGAAAATATTCCTCTTTGTACCGCAATGGTAGTCACCGTATCCCCAAGCTGAGTTAAAATCACTCCAAGCAAGGTCAGCTCTTCAACTGACAAATTGCACGCAATTGCGTTTGCAATTGCTGTAATAGATGCAGTAAGTTCACATGAATTCATATTATCACCTGATATATTATATGCAAATGAACTGCCAGAGCACCACTTTAAACCTTTTCAGCTATTTCTTTTAGCAATTCAATAAAGTGCGATGTTAAATCAGAACAATTTCTGTCTGTGTGAACTATGTACCCGATGTTATAATATTAATACACTAAAACCGATACTTAAGCAATAATTCGAGATTTTGACCGCAATTCTGACCTAAATTTTTTACATGCCATCTCTTAAGGTTCAAATCCTTTTATAAACACAAAAAAGGCGTGTCTCAATAAGTGATTTTTCACTTATTGAGGCAACGCCCTTTTTTTTGGTACGAGTGTTCATAACGTGTCAAAATAGAAAGAGTGTCCGTAACATACGTTACGAACACTCGTAATGGTCGAGGCGACAGGACTTGAACCTGCGGCATCTTGGTCCCAAACCAAGCACTCTACCAAACTGAGCTATGCCTCGAAATGCAAGTAGTAGTATAACATAGTTTTTTGAAAAAAGCAAGCCTTATTTTTAGAAAATCAGAAATTTTTTTAAAAATTAATTGACAGAGCCAAATTCCTATGGTATAATACCATTTGTTGAAAATATGCAGGTGTGGTGGAACTGGCAGACGCGCTGGACTCAAAATCCTGTGGTAGTGATACCGTGTGGGTTCGATTCCCACCACCTGCACCATAAAAGAAGATGCCGTATGGCATCTTTTTTTATGGGTAAAATCAAAGGGAATCGAACCCTGAGAGGGCATTTTGCGTTTAAAAAAAGTTGCCTGTGGCAAGTTTTTCAGCAAAATGGTGCGCAGACGGGTACTGCAAGCTTTAGCTTGCGGTCGGCAAGCAGAGCAAGGCGCAAAGCGGATTGCCTCCCACCACCTGCACCACGTCGCAGCAAACTTCGCTGCAATCAAAAGACCGTTTAAAAGCGGTCTTTTTTATATACTTCGTTGCTGCTCCTTTTCCGCAAAAAACATTGCTGCGCTAACAATTTTTTGCGGCACTGAGTATGGCATCTTTTTTTATGGGTAAAATCAAAGGGAATCGAACCCTGAGAGGGCATTTTGCGTTTAAAAAAAGTTGCCTGTGGCAAGTTTTTTATCCCACCAAATCACAAATAACTTTCTGTGCAATTAAAAGTCCCGCAACAGGAGGAACATATGAAATACTGCCCGGCGTTTTGTCCTCTCCCTGCTGCTTTATGGGCGGCTCTTTTGAATAAACCACCGTAAGCTTTTCAATTCCTCTTGCCCTCAGTTCCTTTCGCATAACTCTCGCAAGAGGGCATCCCTCTGTTTTATAAATATCGGTAATTTCAAATTTTGAAGCATCAAGCTTGTTGCCGGCACCCATCGCACTTATTACGGGCACATTCGCTTCCTTTGATTTTTCAACAATGGAAATTTTTGCCGCAACAGTATCAACTGCATCAATCACATAATCATACTTTGCAAAGTCGATTTTATGTGCATTTTCAGGAAGATAAAACATATCAAAAGCGTTAACTTCGGTTTTGGGATTAATGTCCCGTATCCTGCTCTTTATAACCTCAACTTTGGAAAGCCCCACTGTTGAATTAAGAGCAATAATCTGACGGTTGATGTTGCTTTCGGACACCTTGTCGCCGTCAACCACGTCAATTGCGCCAACACCTGCACGTGACAGTGCCTCAACCGCATATCCGCCCACACCGCCGACTCCGAAAACACACACCCTTGCTTTTTGCAATGCTTCAATTCCTTTTAAGCCTATTAATTTTTCAGTTCTTTGAAATCTCATATTACGCTCCAAATTTAAATTTTAAAAAATTGTAGGGGCGGATGCCCACATCCGCCCGTTTTTTCGGGTCGATGTAGGGCATCGACCCCTACAATATAAACAATCGTCCGCAAATTTTGGGTTATTGAAACAATCCCTCTTACAAAATCTCCACAATTTTAACCTGATATTCGCTCTCCTGAGTTTTTACGGTAACAACATCTCCGGCTTTTGCTCCGATTAACGCCTTACCTAAAGGACACTCTGATGAAATCTTATTGTTTGCCGGGTCAACTTCCTTTGAACCGACAATTGTATAAGTTTCTTCTTCGTCAAATTCCATATCAAAAATTTTGACTGTAGATCCGAAAGACACCTGAGATTTATCTTCGGTAACTTCCATAATCACAGCATTTTTAATTGTATTTTCCAGCTCTGCAATTTTAGTTTCAACTCTTGCCTGTTCATCTTTAGCTTCATCGTATTCAGAATTCTCAGAAAGGTCGCCGTAAGAACGAGCAAGTTTTAATCTTTCAGCAACTTCGCCGCGTGTAACGGTTTTAAGATGCTCCAGATCGGCAACTAATTTATCGTAACCTTCCTTGGTTATCGAAATCTGTTTTGTACTCATTACTATTATCTCCGTTTCGTATTATATACATTATTCGCTCATTATACCCGAGTTTTAACTTTTTGTCAATATCATTATTTTGACATCAAGTCACTTATTTTGACATTTTGCCTTGCCTGCGGGGTTGTTTTTATATATTCCGAGAAAATACTATGACCTTCGGGCAGATAATATTCATAAAAAACGTCGGGTAATTTTAATTTTATATCATAATATGTTTTCCCTGACGGCATATGTTTTATCAGAAATTCATCGTTTAAATACACAGTTAAATTTTTGCACGCATCGGAATTTTTTACTATTTTGGGGGAAATTCCCGCATTTTCAAGCAAAAAATCAAAGTTATCGGGAGCAAGAGAAGTGTGCAGCGTCATAAATCTTACTTCCAGCGAAAGCAAAGTTAAAATTTCTTTGTTTTTTTCGCTTAACGTGTCTGTTACAACCTCCAAAGCCTCGTTTTCAAGGTCAACACCGTGGCGTGATGCAATTTTTCTTAACACCGCCCCCGGAAAAAGATGCATTAAACTGCCGTCTTGTGCCCTCCATTCGTCAAAATCTTCCGAAATCACAAACCCACGCACCGATTTTCTGAATTTTTTGCTTATCCTGTGCAAATACAAAACTTCAATTTCAACATCATCCGCCCTGATTATCTCAGACGGAGGAAGCTTTTTAAACATCTTCACTTTTCTGATTACCAACACTTTCATACTTTTCACCTTAGAAGAAAGTATGTGAAAATTCACAAAAATATTCCCCATTCATAATATGAATTGAAGATATTTTCTTCATTTTAATAAGGAAAGGAATTTTTTTATGAATAATAAATGTATGCCAACCGCCCCTCACGACGGCACAGACTGCCCGACTCAGTATGCTCAGGCATTTGTAATCCGTCAGCGTGAGGGTGAGGATATGTTTGAACCGATGGAAGCACTTTCAAACGGTACAATTTATCCCGCACTTTTTATGCCATATAAATTCTGGAGGTTTAAAAATGAACGGTAAAGATATGCTTTGTCAGCTTATGGCATTACACTTCAGTATGATAGATTTAAATCTCTATCTTGATACACACCCAAACGATTGCGATACCATTGAAACCTTCAAAGAACTTCAGAAAGAATACGAGGAGCTGAAAAAAGAATATGAAAGCATCTACGGCACTCTTACGCCCGGTACAATCAGCAAAACCGAGTGGACATGGATTTCAGACCCGTGGCCATGGGAAAAAATGTTTAATTAAGGAGGATTTTTAACAGTATGTGGATTTATCAGAAAAATCTCGAATACCCTGTAAATATAAAACGCCCCGATCCGAAAATGGCACAGCTAATTTTATCTCAGTACGGCGGACCTGACGGTGAGCTTGGCGCATCTCTGCGCTACCTTTCCCAGCGATACTCAATGCCTACCAAAGAAGCCAAAGGACTCTTAACCGACATCGGAACCGAAGAACTTGCACATATGGAAATTGTGGCAACAATTGTGCGCCAGCTTTTAAAGGGCAGCGGCAGAGAACAGATTGCAGACCAATACAGTCCGATTTACGTTAATCACGGACTGGGCGTTTATCCTGCATCTTCAACGGGTGAGCCATTTGATGCTGCAACCCTTCAGGTTACCGCAGACCCCATAACAGATATTTCAGAAAATATGGGTGCAGAACAAAAAGCCCGTGCGACTTATGAATATATCCTGGATATGGCAGACGACCCCGACGTTATCGATCCGATTAAATTCCTGCGCGAACGCGAAATCGTACACTTCCAGCGTTTCGGTGAAGTTTTGAACAACTTAAACGAAATAAAGAACAAGAAAAAGTTTTATTAAAACCAATCCCCTATGACAAGCAATTTGTCATAGGGGATTCTATTGGAGCCTTTAGGCGTAAATTTAACCCCCAGTTATACTGGGGGCGAATAAAAAAAGCTTTAGCATGAGAAAACCACCGCCACCGCCACCAACTTAAATAATAATTAAGCCCGTGCCGTTGCACTCTATACCATAAAATCAAGCAAATCATATACCCATATAACTTACTTATATATATTATACCTCCATTAAATACTATAGTCAACGCCCATGTAATTTTTACATCTGGCAAAATGCACGATTAAATAAAATTGAAATCTCAACACAACAAGAAATAATTATCTGTCAATAAGTGCATATCTGTTCATAATAAATTCTGTGATATATTTTGATTTTACTCTCATACCCACTGATTTAATAGTGGCTTTTATCATATCTTCTGAAATATGCGGAATATATTTTTTCAATGATTCATCGTAGTTCAGCAAATCATTGAAAAGTTCTATAAGCAAATCTTTTTTATTGTTGATTTTTGGATAACCCCTCGAAATCAGCGCCATATTGTTATCGAAGTTTGGAGCCAAACCAAGAATATTGCCTGTGTCGGCATTTCTTAATATACCAAAGTTAAAGGTGTGCCTGTCAGGGTTTGCACAGATTGTATCAAGGAACAGCATCTTTACGTAATCTGCAATAGCATCAGGACATAATTTTTTTAATGCGTTAAGAGTTTCAATATAATCTTCGTTGTCGTCCATAAACGAATATGCAGGTTCAAAGTTTATGGATGCATTGTTCGTAAAGTCCCTGGTCTTGATTGCATTTTTACCACGCTGATATTCAGCCATTTCAAATCCGAGGTTTGTTCCTAACTTGTATATAAAAAGTTCTGAAAACATTTCATCGTGGTTAGCTTTTTTGTGCATCCACCACTGACCATCTTTAAGTTTCCAACACTTTTCAAAACTACCAATGTTGGTAAGTTCAGGTGTCTTGGATGTTTTACTGTTAGCCACTCTGTTAAAACTATCATAAGTTCCGTTGAGGGCAAGATTTGAAAAATAATCACTATCAAATCTCACATCCTGGTAAGATAGTTCAGAATCCAAAGGCTTAATCCAATAGGAATCCGTAATTGTTACTGCATTTACAGTAATAACTGTGGAGATGTCGTCCTTCTCAGTAAGACGAAGTGCTTTTTTAAGCAGTCTTGAGTTTGCTCTGTGATAGTCAATAGCTCTCGTTTCAAGCCATCTTTCTGCATTGCCTGTCTTTTTCAGATATAATGGCAACAAAGATTCATTAACTATTTCAAGGTTTCCCGAAAGCCACTTTGCGGCAACTGAATCCTTATTCATAATATAAAAATCCATATCGGCACCTCCTTCCAAGTAATAACCAAATTATATCATAAGCAAAAATCTTTGTCAATGTGCCCACATTGCAGACCAACCTTGATTGTTATTATATACACAGTAGTTTTGTAATATAACAAAGCACCGCAAACCTATCAGGTTGCGGTGCTTTGTTCAGACTGTCGAAGAACCCGTGGGGGCTTTTTACAGGTTTTTATTCATTTTGCGATAGTTTCTTGCATTTACTTTGGTGAATTTTTTGAAAATTCTTGAAAAATAATTTGCTCTTAACAACTTGCCTGAATGACTTCATCAAACACTTTATCAAGTTCTTCTTCCGTCATAATGCCTTCTTCAAGAACAAGCTCAAAAACCTTTTTATCCTCTTTCAGAGCACGTTTTGCAAGGCTTGACGCCTTTGTGTAGCCGATGTAAGGGCAAAGAGCGGTAAGCAAGCCCAGACTGTTTTCAATTTCGTTTCTGCATTGCCCCTCGTTGGCAGTAATTCCCTTTATGCAATATTCGGTAAAAGCGTTCACGCCGTTTGCAAGCATTTCGATTGACTCAAAAAAGCAGTAAAAGATAACAGGCTCAAATGCGTTTAATTCAAGCTGACCTGCCTCTGCTGCCATAGTGATTGTCAAATCATTTCCGATTATATTGAAAGAAATCTGATTAATCATTTCAGGCATCACGGGATTGATTTTGCCCGGCATAATGGAAGAACCGTTCTGCCTTGCAGGGAGATTGATTTCGCCAAAGCCGGTTCTCGGGCCTGATGACATAAGTCTTAAATCGTTGGAAATTTTTGAAATTGTAGCCGCACAGGACTTCAATATACCCGAAACATACACAAATTCGTCAAGATTTTGAGTTGCGTCAATTAAGTTTTCCGCCTGAGTAAGCTTTAAGCCCGTAATATCAGAAATATTGTCAACAATTTTACTTATGTAAACCGAATCGGCATTAATACCCGTTCCTACTGCAGTACCGCCCATATTAAGCTTTGAAAGCACCTCAATCGCCCCGTAAAATCTCTTTATATCACGGGAAACCGCCTCTGCAAAAGCACCGAAGGTCTGTCCCAAAGAAACGGGAACTGCATCCTGCATCTCCGTTCTTCCCATTTTAACAATGTCTTTAAACTCCTCCGATTTTCTCAAAAGTGCATTTTTAAGCTCCGAAAGTGCTTTGATTGCTTTTAAAAGATGTCGGATAACCGCAATCTTTCCCGCACTTGGATAAACATCGTTGGTTGACTGTCCGCAGTTTACATGGTCATTGGGATGAACAATGGAATAATCTCCCTTTTTCCCGCCCAGAATTTCGATTGCACGATTAGCCAGAACCTCGTTTGCATTCATATTAAGTGAAGTTCCTGCACCGCCCTGAATTGTATCGACAATAAAATCATCAAAAAACGCACCGTTTAACACCTCGTTGCCTGCTTTGATAATTGCGTCAGCGATTTTTTCATCTAAAACCCCTGCTTCCTTATTGGTGATTGCCGCAGCAATTTTAACCTCCGCAATACTTCTGATAAATTCAGGGTTAACACGCTGCCCCGTGATTTTAAAATTCTGATGGGCACGCATGGTCTGAACGCCGTAGTATGCACAGGCAGGCACCCTTGCCTCGCCAATTGAATCCTTTTCAACTCTGTAACCTTTAGTCATTTTTCAGCCTCCCTTAAAAATTACCTATTGATTATAACATTCATATATGATATAATCAAATATATATTTAAAGATATTTATTATAGTTTAAAGGTTATATTATTATACGGAGGCAGAACAATGTTTAAAAACAGAGAATACATCTTAGAGGTTTATAAGGAGCAAAGCTTTTCGGCTGCAGCGAAAAATTTATACATTTCGCAGCCCTCATTAAGCGCAAGCGTTAAAAGAATAGAGGAAAAGGCGGGAGCACCCATATTTGACCGCTCAACCCAGCCAATTACACTCACCGAAATCGGCGAGCAATACATAAAGTGTGCCCGCGAGCTTGATTTGATTGAAGAAGGCTTCAAAGGCTTTGTAAATGACAGACTGGGACTTATAAAAGGGGAAATAAAGGTTGGCGGAAGCAGTCTTTTTTCATCTTATGTTCTGCCGCCGCTTATTTCAAAATTCAACGCCCTTTATCCCAAAATTCACTTTCAGATTATAGAAGACAGCACAAAAAACTTAATGTCTCTTTTGCAGACAGGCGAGATTGACATCGTGCTTGACAACACGGTTATTGTAAACGAAAATATTTTTCCGAGAGAATATAAGGAAGAAATGATGCTTCTGGCAGTTCCCAAAAAGCTTTTTAAAGATGAAAAATTCGGATTTACGGTTTCCGATATCAAGAAAAGTCTGCACAAAAGCGAAAACGCTCCCTGCATCCCTCTTGAAACCTTCAAGGATATGCCCTTTATTTTCTTGAAGCAGGAAAATGACACAGGCAAGCGTGCCAGACAGCTTTGCAAAAAGCATGGCTTTACCCCGAAGGTCTTGTTCGAGCTTGACCAACAGGTAACTTCCTACAACGTAAGCTGCACAGGTATGGGTTTAAGCTTTGTTTCAGATACCCTGATAGAAGGCTTAAGCAGCGAAAAAGACCTTCTGTATTATAAGCTTCCCGACAAGGAAATCAACAGAAACATTTATTTTTATGTAAAAAATAACCGTTATCTTTCCACCGCCAGCCAGAAATTTATTGACACAGTGATAATTTAGCGGAAATCACCTGCCGTTCGCAGCAAAAAGACTTAGAAAAGATGAGGGTTATCTCAATAACTCAAACTAATGTATAATTATTCCGCTTGTAGGGGGCATTCACGAATGCCCCGCGGGCGGTTCGTGAACCGCCCCTACGA
>CAZBJD010000063.1:0-9093 GCA_964492155.1 uncultured Eubacteriales bacterium | reverse complement strand
ATCAGGCAATAATGTTGTCATCGACAATCCGAATAAAAAAGAAGAAGACGGCGAAAATGATAGTGACGAGCCTGTGAAAACTCCTGCAGGTGGCGGCGGTAATGATGATGACGATGATAAAGATGACAATAATTCAGGAAACTCGTCAAATGGCAATACTTCCTCCTCCGGCAATAATGAAGAAGAAACAGAAGATGAAAAAGCAGACGTAACACTTAATCTTTCACAATTAATAATCAATCTTGAAGAAACACAGATTCCTACTAATGCAGACCTTGTTCTTACGCTTTCTGCAAAAGAGGATATGGAACTTCCGAAGCAGATTGTAATTACTCTTGATAAGACAATCCGTGATGAAAATACCGAAGACGAGGAAATCACAGAGGACAAAACAGAATATATCATTAATACAGATGGTAAGGATAATCCTGAAGGCGTTGAATTTGATGCAGAAAGCGGAGAACTTACCATATCATCGGAATTGCTTGAAAATGTCCGAGAAATTACAATAGCTGATACCGAAGAAAACAAAGCTGACAAGGATGACGAAAAAGCTACACTTACCTTTGAAGTAAAAAATCTTACCTTTGATTTTACGGATGATGAAATAGTAACGGATGAGGATGTCGTAATTACCTTTACTGCAGGTGAAGGTTATGAATTGCCTGAAACAATTATAATCACGATTGACGGCGTGGAATATATCATTTACACAAGTGAAGAAGACAGCGACAAAAATCCCGAAGGTATCACATTTGATATAGAAACAGGTACGCTTACCATATCCAAGGATTTACTGAGTGATGCAGAGGCAATAACCATTGCCGCAGAGGGTGTTGAAAAAGAGGATGAAGAATCCAAGGACGTAGAAGAAAACCCTGATGCAGATAAAAAGGATGAGTCTGAGGATACGGATAACACCGACAATGAAAATGAGGCTGACGGCGACGAAACTACAGATAAAGAATCCGAAAGCGGAACAGACACACCGAATACCGATGACAAGACAGAACCTGAAGGCGGAACGGATGCCCCGGGCGGAGAAAACACAGAAGCAACTACCCCCGAAGCTAATCCCGATGACACTACCGATAGCGAAAGCAATGACGATAACAACAGTGAAAACAACAGCGAAGGCGAGAGTGAAACTGAAACTTCGGAACCTGACATTGAGGTTACTGCTCCTACCACACCGGATACAGAAGATAACACCAATACCGAGCAGGGAGATGAAAATGTAGAAACAGAAGAAAATGGTGAAGGCTCTACCGAGAATGTAACGGAAGAAACTACTCCCGATTCTGAAAGTGGTGGCGACGACGAAACTATTACACCAACAGAGCCGACTGCTCCTGCCGAGCCAAGTGAGCCTGCTGTATCACCGGAAACACCAAGTACAAGCGAATCTGCAACAGGTGGAAATGATGGTGATGACAATGGAGAAACAACTAATGTTGACAATACTTCATCGGAAAGTAGCAACAATAGCGGCAATGATAGCACACAGAGTGATGCTTCAAGCGAAAGCACAACATCCACATCACCGAGTGTAACGCCAACTCCACCGACAACCTCTGCACCTGCTGCAAGCGAAACAAGTACACCAAGTGCAAGTACACAGGCAAGCGGTAACTTATCAAGTTCCCCTGCTTCTTCTACTCCTGCACCAAGCACTAATAGCTATTCAAACGGAGTAAGTCAAGCATCAGATACAACAACACCTTCAGGAAACAAGGAAGCATCTTCTGAAGAATAATTAATTTATAAGCACATTGCTATAACTGCCGCAGGGTGATTTCCCTCTGCGGCAATTTATAGAGTGAGGAAAGGAGCAATGATTTTTGAAATTACTTTTTGGATTAACCATTGGTGCAGCGATTGTAGTATTAGTTATTGCTCTGATGTGCTGTCTTATCATTTCCGGCAGAGAAAGCGATAGCGAAAATGTAGAGTTTAAGAAAGTCTGCAGAAAGAAAATTTGCCCTAATTGTCTAACGGGAGCAGAATCCTACAAACTTGACAGACATTCTCCTGAGTGTCCTTATCTGTATTGTCATAACGGAAAGAAATGCCCGTTTTATAAGCCATTATCCAAAGATGATAGAACTTGTTTATTTATTAAAGAGCAAAAAATCAGTAAGCAATTTGATTCATAACGTTCTTTAAAAGATAATATAATTGACAAATCCTTACCAAAGGTACTGTTCTTTATTCGGAAGTAGAATTTTTATTGAGGCAGGAACTTCGTGAAACAGCCATTTGCAATACTGTTATTGAAGCCATTGCACTTGGCAATACAGCCTTTAATGAAATTCTAACGAAAACGGGAATTGAAAAGAGCAAGCTTAGTGTATATTTAAAGAACCATATCGAGCTTGGTATTGTTGAGAGAGAATTTACACCGCATTCAAGTGCAAAGGAACGTTCAAGCAGGCACGCAATGAATAAATCAACTTGCCATATGGAATATGTTCCCGAAAAGCCTTTTTGAGAAAAAAACAAATATAAGTCTCGACACTCTTAAAAAGATTAACGAAGAAAAAGATTTTCAAATTTAAAATCATAAATACAATGACAAACAAAAAAACAGGTGAAAGAAGCTAAGCAGATTTCGAATCAAGTGTCATTGTATCTACACTTGCCGCTTTTTGTGGTAAACTAATTAAGCTAAAGGTCGGTAATCAGCAAATGACTACCGGCCTATTCAATAATATTAAGTTTTCAGAATGTTTTATTAAATCAGAATACCGTTACAATGGTCAATTTCGTGCTGAATAATCTGTGCAGTCCAGTCCTCAAAAGTTTTAGTCCTCATCTTGAAATCAGCAGTCTGATATCTTACCTTAATCTTTTTATATCGCTTTGTTTTGCGTGGACTTCCAAGCAATGAAAGGCATCCTTCCTCCGTTTCGTAAGCCTCGGAAAACTTTATAATTTCAGGATTAAACATTGTCATATATTCGCCGTTGTTATCAAAACAAATTATTCTTTTTTTCTCACCAATCATATTCGCTGCCATTCCTACGCAGCCATCTTTGTGGACTGTCAATGTGTCCAGCAAATCTACGGCAATCTGCAAATCCGCAGCAGTTGCACATTCGGATTTTTGTCCTAAAAACACAGGATCGTGCATCAATTCTTTTATCATTATTTCTCCTCATTCCGCATCTTCTTCAAGAGTTTCAATGTAAAAACTAACCGGTCTGAACCCGTCATTACAGGAAATCATTGCAGACTTTTTGTTTTTCATCCATCCGTCATATAAATTTTCGCCGCCGTGAGACAAAGTCATAACAAATGCAGACATACTCTCCCACGCACTGTCGCACATTCCATCAGGTTTCTGCCAACCGTTTGCAATAAAAACCTGTCCCTCTTTCAAATTACAGGCATGTTCAATAGGATTCTCATATTTTTCAATTAAATCGTCATATCTCGCTGTTTTCATTACAGTTATTCTGCATTTTTTCATTGCAAATTTATCTCCTTTAGTCTTTTTCTTCGCTCTTTACAATCGGGACAAGTTATTGAAAGTCCATCATAAATCTTCTGTGAATAATTTGCCTGCAAAAAATGAGTAAATTCGTGCAATACCACGTATTCTATATGCAAATATTCTGCTGCATTGGAAACTGTATGGAACGCACATACTGCACAAAAATATTTAAGTGATTAATATTCATACAACCATTCCCTTCACCTTGTTAAAAGCACCAATTATACATTATTTATTTGTTACTGTTTTACTGCCAAATTATTATAACACAATAAAGTAAAACGTCAAGCTGACAAACATAACGTTTTTCAGGGCTTTGCAATCACTATTGCTTCTGTTACATTGGACAGTACAAGCTCACCGTTTTGATTATAAGCTTTAATCGAAAGCTCCACAATACCGTTTTTTTCGTTTCGTCTTGTAAGATTTGTTATTGTACCCTTTGCGGACAGCACATCTCCTGCAAACACAGGCTTGTACCACTCTATTTTGGTGGACTTACCCGCCAAAAGTTCATCTGCAAACATATCAATTTCAAGATATTTTGCCCACACCGCCATAAATGACATAACTCCCGGGGCTATAAGCTGACCGAAATGGGTTGTTTTTGCATATTCCTCATCGGTGTGAAGCGGAATGTTATCATATTTTTTTGCAAAATCAATCATTTCTTCTTTTTCTATAACTGCTGGCGGAATTTCAATGGTATCCCCTATTTTAAAATCGTCAAAGTACATTATTTTTCTCCTTTTTTAATGTAATTCACAAACCGCAAGGCTCAATTCGTTTTACGATGCCGTCAATCGGCATTTTGCTCAAAAGAGCACAAAAGTGCTTTAGCTAACGATTTCGACAGCATCCTTTTGATGAAGTTTTTGTTCTGTAAAAGTGAAGTCAAGTTTGCCGCTTCACTTACGAAGTAAACTTCACTGTCTTTAGGTAACTTCACTTGCCCATTAGGGCAAACTTAGTTGATTTCATCTTCGATGAAATCATTATACCACGCTGTATGGCAAAATTCAACATAAATAAATCTACAATAAGTAGATAAAAAGTCATTTTTTCTTTGCTTTCAATAGAGTTTTTACTCCAAAAACCAAACAAACAAAAAAAATCACAAGAAAAACAATAAAAAATCACAAAAAACACTTGAAATTTGTCTGCGGTTTGAGTTATAATATATACATAAATTAAAATGTTACAATATTTCAGAATATTGTCAAGGAGGAAATAAATTATGTTAGTCAATATGAACGAAGTTTTAAGACCTGCCAAAAAAAATCATTACGCAGTAGGTCTTTTCAACGCAGTAAATTTAGAGCTTGCACGCGGAATAATAAATGCTGCCGAATGTTCAAGATCACCTGTAATTATGGGTACTGCTGAAGTTTTGCTCCCCTACGGACCATTGGAAGAAGTTTCTTACTATCTTATTCCAATGGCAAAAAAAGCTTCTGTTCCCGTTGTTGTTCATTTAGACCATGGCTTAAGCTATGATATATGTATTCAGGCATTAAAATTAGGTTTCAGCTCAATTATGTACGACTGTTCAACAGATTCTTACGAAGAAAATGTTCGCAAAGTAAAAGAAATGGCAGATATTGCCCATTCATACGGTGCCACAATCGAAGGTGAGCTTGGCCATGTGGGTGATAACGAAGGTTCTGCAGAAGGTTCAAGTCACCTTGACGATCCTTCAAAATTCTTCACTGACCCTAAGCTTGCAAAAGATTTTGTAGATAAAACGGGCGTTGATGCTCTTGCAATCGCAGTCGGCAATGCACATGGTGCTTATAAGTTGCCTCCTAAACTCGATTTTGAAAGAATTCGCACAATCGCAAATACAGTTGACGTTCCTCTTGTTCTTCACGGCGGTTCGGGACTTACCGATAATGATTTCCGTCAGGCTATTAAAGAGGGCATCAGCAAGGTTAATATTTTCACAGATATTAACGTTGCGGCAGTTGAAGCCGAATTCAAAAAGTTTACAAGTATGGATAAAGGACTTATTGACCTTATCCCCGCTGCAGTCGAGGCTGTTAAACAGGAAAGTATGAAGAAAATGAAGCTGTTCAGCAGTGACGGAAAAGCTGATTCATCACTTGGATTAACTGATATTGATGAACTTACAAAGCTTGTAGCCGCAGAAGTTGCCAAATATTTAAATAAATAAACTTACAAAGGGGGCT
This sequence comes from uncultured Eubacteriales bacterium, assembly GCA_964492155.1. Taxonomy (GTDB): domain Bacteria; phylum Bacillota; class Clostridia; order RGIG6154; family RGIG6154; genus RGIG2094. Next base: position 3,408 of record CAZBJD010000063.1, on the reverse strand, counting down.
TTTAAGCTCCCCTAATTTTTACCGACATATCTTCGGTTCGTAGATTTCTTTTTCTGTTTATTAGAGAATTAGTAGGTTTACTAAATGTTTTTTCTATATTATAATTAAATTGAGGTGAGGATAATGAATGCAAAGACATTTGGAAAAACTCTTTTAAGATTACGCAAAAAAAAGGGTATCACACAAGGTGAGCTTGCTGAGCTTTTAAGTGTAAGCGACAAAACCATCAGCAAATGGGAAACAGGCTACGGATTTCCTGAAATAACACAGCTTCCTGCCATCGCTGCCGTTTTTGATGTGCAAATTGATTTCTTGTTCAAGGATGATTCACAAGGTGTTGCAATTGCCGGAAACATTCTTACCGACATTGTAAATACCGTTGACAGATATCCCGAAGTGAGTATGCTTTCCAACGTTTTGGATACCGTAAATGCAGTTGGCGGATGTGTACCAAATACAGGAATTAATCTTGCAAAAATTGATTCTGATATATTTGTTTCTGCTTTAGGCAGAGTCGGCAACGACGAGTACGGAAGATTTGTAATGTCTGAAATGAGGAAACACGGTCTTGATATTTCAAGAATAAAAATTTCAAGCACAAAGCCTACTGCCAACAGTAACGTTATGCAGGATATCAATACCGGCACAAGGACATTTTTCTTAACAAGCGGTGCTAACGGTGAATTTTCCCTTGAGGATATCGATATTGACAATCTTGATTGTGCAATATTCCATATCGGATATGTATTTTTACTTCCGCAGTTTGACGCACCTGATTCAGAATATGGCACAAAGATGGCAAGACTCCTTAAAGAAGTCAGCGACAAAGGTATTAAAACCTCACTTGACGCCATAAGCACAGAAAGTGAATTATTTGCACAGACTCTTATTCCGTCACTTAAACACTGCAACTATATTATTCTCAACGAAATTGAGTCCTGCAAGGCAGCAAATTTGTCTCCGAGAAATCCTGACGGAAGTCTTAATGCAGGAAATGTCAAGAAAGCTATGGAAGCATTAATTGATTATGGTGTAAAAGATAAGGTTATTGTCCATTCAACCGAGGCAGGCTTTTTGATGAACAGCGATAAATCGTTTATTGTTGTTCCGTCTTTAAAGCTTCCGAAGGGATACATCAAAGGAAGCGTTGGTGCAGGCGATGCTTATGCTGCAGGTTGCCTTTACGGTCTTTACAACAACTTCGATGATAAATATCTTCTGGAATTTGCCTCAGCTGTTGCTGCAAGCAATCTTTCGGAAGCAGATTCAATCAGCGGTGTAAAATGCAAAAGCGAAATTGAGCAGATTATGAATCGATATGAAAGACAGGAATTTAATTTTTAAGATTATTAAAAGGCAGTGACTTCAACTTAATGTCACTGCCTTTATTCTTTAAAGAGTTACCGCATTACTTAAAAAATGTTTAAGTCTGTCGGTTTTCGGATTTGAGAAAAGCTCCTCAGGACTTCCCTGCTCAGCTATAATTCCGCTATCCATAAAAACAATTTTATCAGACACTTGCTTTGCAAAAGACATTTCATGTGTAACAATTATCATTGTCATATCTTTGTCGGCAAGAGATTTGATAATTCTTAAAACCTCGTTTGTCAATTCGGGGTCAAGTGCCGAGGTTGGTTCGTCAAACAACATTATTTTAGGATTTAAAGCGAGTGCTCTCACTATCGCAACTCTCTGTTGCTGACCGCCTGAAAGCTCACAAGGATAGTTGTTTACCTTGTCAATAAGTCCTGATTGTTTTAAAAGCGACAACGCATTTTCCTCAATTTCCCTATATATCTGTTGCTTATTTTGTTTAAAATCTTTTCTTTCCTTTGCCAGAAGTTTAGGTGCAAGAGTTACATTCTCCAGAACACTGTACTGCGGAAACAAATTAAACTGCTGAAAAACAAATCCAAAATTCAGTTGTTTTTCCCTGATTTCACCGGCAGAAAGAGTGTTTTGACCGGAGCCGTCAAAAATAACGTCTTCTCCAAGAATAATTTTACCGCTGTCAGCCTTTTCCAAAAAGTTAATACATCTCAAAAAAGTTGTTTTTCCGCTGCCCGAAGAACCGATGATTGATACAACCTCTCCCTCGTTCATCTCAAAGCTTACATCTTTTAAAACTTCGGTTTTGCCAAAACTCTTTTTCAGGTTTTCTATTTTTAAAATTGCCATATTGCCACCTTACCCTTTGTAATAATCAAGTTTCTTCTCTATGTAACCAAATATAAGCGTGAGTATTCCGCAAAAAGCAAGATAGAAAACGCCTGAGTAAAACAACGGCCACAATATATGTGCACTATTCATAAAACGCTTTGCATTCCAAGTTATTTCATAAATCATAATTGTATTTGCAAGCGATGTATCTTTAACCAACGTCAAAAATTCATTGCTCATTGGCGGAATAATGCGTTTTACAACCTGCATAAGAATAACCTTAAAAAACACCTGTGCTTTTGTCATACCAAGCACAGCACCTGCTTCGTACTGACCCTTTGGAATACCTTCAATTCCTCCGCGGAAAATCTCGGAAAAATAGCAAGCGTAATTCAAAACAAAAGCAATCATAACCGCCACAAATGTATTCATTCCTTCAATCCCCAAGAGTCCCGGTCCGAACCCGAAAACAATAAGCTGAAGCATTAAAGGTGTTCCTCTTATAACCCAGATTAAAAACTTAATAGGCCATTTTATTACTGCAAATTTGCTCATGGAACCAAATGAAATTATAAGTCCCAGCGGCAATGCCATTAAAAGAGTAAGAGAAAATATTTTAAATGTTGTAAGTAAGCCTTCCAGAAGACTTAATGTTACTGTTATAAACATCGACATATCCTAATTCCTATACTGTTTCTGTAAACCGTTTAAAAAGGCAGAAAAGTCTTCTGCCTTTTTAACAATATTTTGTTTTAATTCAAATATTAAAGTGCGAGATTAAGCTCGTATTTTTCTGCCAAAGCATCCAATGTTCCGTCTGCTTTGAGTTCATCAATAATAGCGTTAACCTTTTCAGTAAGGTCTGATTCCTTTCTAAATCCGATACCATATTCTTCTGATGTAAGTTCAACTGAATATCCGAGGCTGTCATAGCTTGTTCCTTCAGCTGTCATTGATTTAGCCATTGTGATATCGATAACGCAAGCATCTGCCTGACCGCCGATTACAGCTAAAAGTGCATCTGTCTGAGCAGCAACAGGTGAATAATCAGCATCCAAGCCATTATCCTTAATTGCAGCTTCGCCTGCTGAACCTGCTTCTGCAGCAAATTTAAGCTCTTTCATGCTCTCAACATCAGCATAATCTGCAATTTTATCTTTTGCCATTACAACAACCTGTGCGTTTTTAACGTAAGCTTTTGAAACATCGCAGTTAGCTTTAACCTCGTCAGAAATTGTCATACCGTTC
>CAZBJD010000062.1:0-9549 GCA_964492155.1 uncultured Eubacteriales bacterium | reverse complement strand
ATGTAACATCCCTCGCCGATGTAAGTGCCGGGGAAAATAACAGAACCTGTTACATCTCCGAGGATAACACTTCCTTCTGATATTATGCTCTTGGTAACGGTAGCCTTTTGACCGATATATTGAGGCGGGAGATTTGGATTTTTAGTCCGATACTTCCATTTTGAGTCATATAAATCAATATCAGTATCTTTTTTCAATAATTCAATATTTGTTTTATAAAAACTGTCAACTGTGCCGATGTCACGCCAGTACCCCTCAAAGGGGTATGCGTACAGTTTTTTGAAATTTTTTATCATTTGAGGGATGATATCTTTCCCAAAATCGTGTGACGATGCCGAATTGTTAGCGTCTTGCTTAAGAAAATCCTTTAAAATCTTATAATTAAAAATGTATATACCCATTGAAGCTAATGTGCTCTTTGGAATTTGAGGTTTTTCTTCAAATTCACTTATTCTCAGGTCAGAATTGGTATTCATAATTCCAAATCTGCCTGCTTCGGACAACGGAACATTAATTACACTTATTGTAGCGTCTGCATTTTTCTGCTTGTGAAAATCAAGAAGCCCGGTGTAATCCATTTTATAAATATGATCGCCTGAAAGAATTAAAACATATTCCGGATCATAACTATCCAGAAAATGTAAATTCTGATAAATGGCATCAGCAGTACCCTTGTACCATTCTCCGCCGCACTCGTCCATATATGGCGACAAAATACTTACTCCGCCTGATGAAACATCCAGGTCCCAAGGCTTTCCGATTCCTATATGCTTATTTAAAAGCCAGGGCTTATATTGCGTTAATATCCCTATCGTGTCAATGCCGGAATTTGCACAGTTACTTAATACGAAATCAATAATTTTATATTTCCCTCCAAATGCGACAGCAGGCTTGGCAATGTTTTGTGTAAGTGCCTTCAGTCTGCTGCCCTGACCACCTGCAAGAATCATGGCTACAATATTCTTTTTTGGCATATGTATTCCTCCTTTATATAATAATATTTAATCTTGTTTCAAAATATGATATATTATTGTTTAATGCAGCAGATTTTGAATATATCAGGGACAAACCACATAGAATTTATTAAATCAGCAAGCAGGATATGCGGAAGAGAGGTTAATTATGGATTTTATGGGGGATAATCTGATAGTTGCATATGCGGCAGGGCTTATAATACTGTTTTTTATAATTCGTGTATTTTACACACCGATAAAAATTGCCTTCAAGCTTATGCTGAATTCAATAGCCGGAGGCATATTTTTGGCATTTCTTAATATAGTGGGTGGAATTGTCGGAATACAACTTGGTGTCAATGTTGTTACTTCTATGATAGCAGGAATTTTAGGTATTCCGGGAGCAGCACTTATGTTGATACTTCAGGTGGTTTTAAGTGTGTGATAAATTTGTTTAGTCTGCTTAAATATTGGTCTGAATTATAATTTTCAAAAATATATAAATCGCGTACATCCGAACACAAGCTGCAGGCTTTGTACGCGTCTTTTTTTAACTCAAAATCGGCAATAATAAAAACAGGTATGTTAATCACAGGTATATTTATCTGTGATTTTTTGCTTAAAATCGACAATATAAATTTGCTTTTAATATGCTTATATAGATAAACGGGACAAATACAGGCGTTGTGAATAACAAGACATTTAATACAAGGAAAATCAGACATATTTAGTATCATACAACTTAATGCGGTGTAATCAAATCCGTGCAAAATTATGGAAATATTATCTCCGAACATATGAGAGATGCAGTGTAACCACAATTCAAGCTCAGACTTCAGTTTAAAATCACTGCATTTCTTTTTCCCCTCGCTTTTGCAGAATGAGGAGGCACAAACTTGTATGACGCTGTAACCGCTTTCCAGATAAAATTCTTTAAGTTTATTTAACAACTCAGAATTGCTGCCATATCCGTAATATAATACTGCAAATCTGCGTGAATTTTCCAATATGTCAAACCCGGCGTACAGCTTAATACCATCTGACCCGTATATATATCTTTCCTCAGAAAAATTTACAGCAAAGTTTTCGTTTATATCTGTTCTTGCAAAAACAGATGAATAAAAATAACTTATTATAAGAAATATACAACCAAAGATAATAATTAATATCAGCAAACATATCACCGATTTTAAGTTGCCCTCTCATTTGTTTTCAATTCGAGAAAATAATGGTAAAAACGATATAAGCAATTGTAAATGATATTAAGGCAATTATCAGTTTGGTGCAGATATATTTTTTGAATGATATGTTTGTGTTTTCAAAAACTGCTTTACTTTGCGAGAATACGCAAATCCCTGAAAATCCCAACGCTGCCGATATTATGGCAATTTTGAGAACTTCGGAAAATATATGCTCTGCGGTAAATTTGATACCTGTTGTTATTTCAAAGAAGCATAAAACAGATGACAGAATTAATGATGAAGAATTTGCAAGTGTTTTGGTTATAAAACTTGAAATTACCGAAAAAATTATTATGTAACCGGCGATATTTATCATTGCGGTTACAGAACTCGAAACCGAAACAGAAAATGGGGAAGTATCTTTGTTTTTTCGAAGATTTAAATTTGAATTGCTGCGGTGCGGCTTACAAAAGATACGCATAATAATTCCGCCAATAACCGCAGATACAATATGAATTACATAAAGCACGTAACCATACATAGTGTTTTTCAAAAGCAGAGTTCCTACTGTACCAATGATAAACATAGGCCCTGCATTATTACAAAAACCTATCATATGTTCAGCGTCACAAACAGATATTTCGTTATTTTTTAATAAATCGTTAACAGCAATTGCACCAAGAGGATAACCGCCAATACATCCGAGAACAAAAACTACTGCATATTTTTTATCCATTCCAAATAAGAATTTGAAAGGTTTTCCTATAACATATGATATCGGATAATGTAAATTTCCGGCAATAATAAACTTTGAAAGTACCATAAACGGAAATATTGAAGGAAGGACAATGTAAAGAGCGGTTGTCAGACCATCCTTTGCGGCTTCTATACAATTTGCAGGATATAAAAATAAAAAAATTATTCCTGAAACAGAAATTATAAGATTAAAAACATCGTTGATTTTTTTTCCGAACATAATAATACCACCTCTTTAAAGTTTATTGCATAAAGTATTTTATATTACTCATACAATTTTACAGGTGATAGAATGAAAATTAACAAAAAACTGACTTCGGCACTGGATATGCCTCAGGAGGTTATGCTTGATTATCCGAGGATAACAATAGTAGGGGAAGAAAGTGTTGTGATTGAGAATCACACAGGGTTGATTGAGCTTTCACAAACAATAATCCGTCTTAATACAAAGCAGTACTTGCTTAAGATAAGCGGTGAAAATCTCGATATAAAAAGTATATCACAAGATGATATTGAAATTGTAGGAAAAATTACAGGTGTTACCATGTCCTGATGGAGGAAAAAATATTGCGTGGGGTATTTGATTTTTTTGAAGAGTATGATATAATAAGACTTGAAGGAAAATATGTTGAAAAATTTTTCAATATTGCAACTAAAAAGAATATAAAAATATGGAATGTGCGCTATATCAGCAAGTCCGTAGCGGTATTTAGCTGTTACCGTAAAGATTACGAAAGAATTGTTAAAATTTCGGACAAAATATCAGCAAGAATATACATTATGGACTCTAAGGGTATTATGCACGAGGTCAAAAAATACAAAAACCGAATTTCGTTATATGCGGGCGTAATTATTATGTGTTGCATAATAGGACTTCTTTCAAATATCGTATGTGAAATTAATGTTACAGGTAATGAGAGAGTGCCGAAAGAACTGATTATCAGCCAATTAAAAGAGTCCGGACTGTCCAAAGGCAGGTTTGTATCTTCAGTAGATTCAAGGAGCGTTCAGAAAAAAATGCTTGCTAAAAACAGTGATTTATCCTGGATAGGTATTAGCATAAGCGGTGCGAGAGCTGAAGTGGAAATTGTGGAAAAGGTCCCTAAGCCGTACATAGTTGATAAAAACAGTCCTGCAAATATCGTGGCATCAAAAGACGGAATTATTGACAGTATAGTTGTTAAAGACGGATTTCCTGTTGCAGCAAAAGGTGATACCGTGGTAAAGGGACAGATGCTTGTGAGCGGAATTAATGAAAGCACACAAGGTGATTTAATGCTTGTTTATTCTTCGGCAGATGTTAAAATCAAAACATGGAATTATCTTACTGAAAGCCATTCGCTTAATGTTACCGAAAGAATTCCTGACGGTGAATTCAGCAATAGGTATTATTTGAATTTTTTCGGTAACAGAATAAATTTGTTTTGGGGCGAAGAACCTCATGAAGATGACTACAATATTGTAAAAAATTATACGCAATTTTTTGATTTGCCTGTCGGTATTGAAAAACACGAATGTGAGAAAGTTGCACTTGTGAATAAGAAATATTCCGAAAAAGAAATTTTTGAACGCAACAAAAAGAGTATGTATGACAAATTGGTGAGCGGTTTGAGCGAAAACCACACCGTGGTTGATTGTGAATATAACTATACCGTTGATGGAGATAATGTTATCATAGATTTATGTGTGGTTGCCGTTGAAGACGGCGGTGTCATTCAGAAAGTTGAATATTGATACGAGGAAGGTAAGCATGGAGAAAATACTTCAGGAAAAAGATAATGAAGCTGTGAAAGGTCTTTTTGGTAATTTTGATGAAAATATTAAAATTATTGAAAAAAAGTTTTCTGTGAATGTCGCAAGCAGAGATGATTTAATTAAGATTTCGGGAGATGAGCATGAAACTGAGTTGGCTCTTTCTGCGATTGAAACGTTACTTGAGATTTATAAAAATGATGGTGCTGTTGATGTGCAAAAAGTTAATTATGTTTGTGATTTGATTTGTGAAAACAGCGGAGACAGAATTGTTAAATTAAGCAGCAGTACAGTTTGCGTAACTTCAAGCGGGAAAGTCATAAAGGCTAAAACAATCGGACAGGCGGAATATATCGAAAGTATGATTAAAAATACTGTGATTTTTGGTATTGGTCCTGCCGGAACAGGTAAGACGTACTTAGCAGTTGCTGCAGCGGTGAATGAACTCAGAAACAAATCTGTTAAGCGTATTATACTTACAAGACCTGCTATTGAAGCTGGTGAGAAACTCGGATTTTTGCCGGGCGATTTGCAGACTAAGATAGACCCTTATCTCAGACCTTTGTATGATGCACTTTATGATATGCTTGGTGCAGAAACCTGTCAGAACTATATAGAAAAGGGAATAATAGAGATTGCACCTCTTGCGTATATGAGAGGCAGAACTTTGGATGACAGCTTCATAATTTTAGATGAGGCTCAAAATACCACCTGTGAGCAAATGAAAATGTTTTTAACTCGTATCGGATTTTCTTCAAAAGCCGTTGTAACAGGTGATATCACGCAGATAGATTTACCTCGCGATAAAATGTCAGGCTTAAAAGAGGCACAAAACGTTCTTAAAGGCATAGAGGGTATTGATATCAAATATCTGAGTGATAAAGATGTGGTGCGACATCCCTTAGTACAAAAAATTATTGTTGCATATGAAAAATATAATAAAGCAAAAAAGGACAACAAAAAATGAGAATAACAATAGAAAAAATTAACGAAGCAGATGAAATTCCGGCTTCAATAGACAATGTGATAGATTATGCCATAAACGGAGTTGTTAAGCATTTCGGACTGGATTATAATCTGGAAATCTCTGTAATGTTTACCGATTCCGAAGGTATCAGAAAAATTAATAATGATTTTCGCGGTATTGACAGTGAAACGGATGTTTTGTCATTTCCGCAGTTTGAATTTGAAACTCCGGGAGAACTAAAAACTGATATTCACGGTGAAATAACTCCGCTTGGTGATATTGTTTTGAATTTGAAAAAAATATACTCGCAAGCCGAAGAATTTGGACACAGCTACGAACACGAAGCAGGCTATTTGACTATTCATTCAATGCTGCACCTTTTAGGTTACGACCATATGAACGATGAAGATAAAAAAAATATGAGAGATAAGGAGAAAATCATAGTATCAGAACTTGATATATGATAAAAAATTATGAAATCAGGATTTGTATCAATTATAGGCAAGCCGAATGCGGGGAAGTCAACGCTTTTAAATTGCATTATCGGTGAAAAAATAGCAGCAGTATCGGATAAACCTCAAACAACAAGAAACGCAATATCCGGAATTTATACTGAAAAAGATATGCAAATTGTGTTTATGGATACTCCGGGTATTCATAAACCTAAAAATAAGCTTGGCGAATTTATGTCTAAGGAAATTGAAGGGGCTATGAATTCAGTAGATATTACCGTTTTGGTTGTTGACTGCACTGAAAAAACTAACGCCAATGACGAAATAATTGCAAATCTTTCAGGTTCAAACATGCCGGTACTTTTAGTTATCAATAAAATTGATTTAGTGGAAAAAGAACAGCTTTTGAAAATTATTGCAGAATATAGCTCAAAGATGGATTTTAAGGCATTCATTCCGATTTCGGCACTTGAAAATGATGGGGTAGAGGTGCTTCTTTCCGAAATAAAAGATTTTCTGGAGGAAGGACCAATGTATTTTCCTGAGGATATGCTAACCGATCAGCCTGAAAAGCAGATTATGGCAGAATTCATCAGAGAAAAAGCGTTAAGATGTCTTGATAAAGAAGTGCCGCATGGTATTGCCGTTGAAATTACATCTTTTAAAGAAAGTGAAAATGGTGTTTTAAAGATTTCAGCTACAATTTTTTGCGAGAAGAAATCACATAAGGGTATTATCATCGGAAAAGGCGGACTTATGCTTAAAAAAATCGGTCAGCTTTCAAGAAAGGAAGCTGAAGAATTTTTCGGTACAAAAGTTTTTCTTGAGCTTTGGGTTAAAATTAAAGAAGATTGGAGAAATTCCGATATTATGTTAAAAAATTTCGGTTTTACCAATGACTAAATTTTAACAGAATACATTAACCGTTTGTCACCCAAAATAATAATGAGGTGATAAAAATGAGCAACACAAACTATTGGCAGTTTTTTCAGAATACGGGCAATCTTGAAGCTTATTTAACATACCTTGAGTTTCGGAGATTAACTGAAGGCGAAAATGCCGATGAGATTATAAATGAGGTCGATGTTTATGATTCTGAAGACGGGCGGCGTAATCTTAAGAGAAGTGAAAACGCAAGACTCGGACAAGATGTTGACGGTTCTGACAGCTGATTTGGGAAAAATCAGAGTAAGTGCCAAGCATATCAGAAATTCAAAAAAAAATTCAGGGGCAGCTTTTCTGAGCTACTCCGAATTTATGTTGTCAGAGGGAAGAGATATTTATTTTTTAAGACAATCAACTGTGCTTGAAAGTTTTTATGAACTTAGTGAAAATATTGAAACACTTGCTCTGGCAACCTATCTTGCACAGCTTGCATCGGAGGTTGTACCCGAAGGGGCAGAAAGCACAGATACACTTTCGCTTCTTCTTAATACTTACTATGTTCTTGCTAAAAAGAAATATGATTTAAAAACAGCAAAGCTGATTTTTGAGATAAAACTTCTGGATTTGCACGGACTTATGCCTGATTTTACAGCCTGTTCCGAATGTGGAAAAACTGATGAACTTTTGTTTTTTGATGTGTTGACAGGCAATGTGAAATGTGCAGAATGTACACAGAGCGGGTCAGAGCTTAATGCGTCATGCCAAAGTGTGATAAATTACGTGGTAAGCTCCGATATCAAAAGGATTTTTTCATTTACCGCATCGAAAAATACCATCAATTACCTTTCTGAACTTATAGAAAAGTATTGTACTTCTCAGATTGGCAGAACACTAAAAGCACTTGATTATTACAAAAGCATAATTTAGAGCATATGACTTATTATTTGACTTTTATACTTGCATATTTAAAGGCTCAGAATTATCAGGCTAACAGCCTTTTTTACAGATGTTTTCCGTTTTAGCAAAAATGCCAGGAGGCGTACTCTTTGGCTTTGGCAAGAAGTGAATTCTTATCATTTTGTGTCAAACCGGACATAACTTCATCAAGCAAATAGTCTAAGATTTTACCAATATCTTGCCGATTATCAAGTCCAAGCTTCAAAATATCATTGCCGGAAATATCAAGTTGTCTTATAGAATAACATTCACTATTTTTCAAAATGTTATTAAAAATCTGTTGTTGGTGTGTTACATCTTCTCCACAATAAGTTTTAAAGGACAATATCAGCCCAAAAAGCTCCTTGCCAAAAACTGAAAGATATTTTTTTATTTCATATTTGTCGGGGGTAATTATTGAATTCTTGTTTTCCAATATAACTTTAACCTGTGATTTGATAGCTTTGGGCAACCTTAAAATTCCAAATATATCTTCAATGCTGCAACGTGAAGAAGACAGTGCCAACGCAAGTCTTAATCTTATATCACGAGCAGTAACAATATCCTTAAAATCAGTGTCAAAACAGGGAAGAAACACTCGGATTACTTCTTTGTATTCATTTAAAACCTTGTAATAATTATCAGATAAAACAAGCTTTGTAAATTCATCTGTGATACGTTCGGCAGAAATATTTCTAAGCAGTTCTTTCTTTTTCAAAATGGCATTTTGCGTGCTTTTGTCAATATTAAATCCAAGTTGAGCTGAAAATCTGAGTGCACGCATAATTCTTAGCGCGTCTTCGTCAAAACGAGTTCCCGCATCTCCCACACAACGAATTGTTTGGTTGTTCAAATCGGTTATTCCACCGTTTAAATCAACAAGTCCGCTTTTTTCGGAATATGCCATTGCATTTATGGTAAAATCTCTGCGCTTTAAATCTTCGGATAACGATAAAGTGAAGGTAATGCTGTCAGGGCGGCGGTTATCCTTATATTCTCCGTCAATTCTGAAAGTGGTAATTTCAACGGGAAGATGATTTATTATAACGCAAACAGTTCCGTGCTTGACCCCGGAGGTGACCAGCTTGTAATCTTTAAAAACTTCCATAGTTTGTTCGGGAAGGGCAGAAGTGCATATATCCCAATCGTTGGGTTCTTTGTTTAAAAGTACGTCACGAACACATCCGCCTACAACGTAAGCCGCATATCCGCCTGCTTCGAGCATACTAATTGCAAGCGAAATGTAATTCGGAATTTTAATCTGCATATCATCACCACCTTTTTAATTATACCATTAAAAATTCCTTCGGTCAACTTGACTAAAGATATAAAATATGTTAGAATGTTACCATTATTGTTACTGTATAAAGGAGATAACTATGAATTTTTTTGACGAACTTGAAAATTACGACAAAGAGCTGTTTGATGCTTGTAATTCCGAGCTTACAAGGCAGCAGCACAACATTGAACTTATAGCTTCTGAAAACATTGTGTCAAAGGCGGTACTTCTCGCTGCAGGCACAGTTCTTACAAATAAATATGCCGAAGGCTATCCGGGTAAAAGATATTATGGCGGATGTTATTGCGTGGATGTTGTTGAAAATATCGCAAGAGAACGTGCTAAAAAGCTTTTTGGTGCTGAACACGCTAACGTTCAGCCTCACAGC
>CAZBJD010000061.1:0-9577 GCA_964492155.1 uncultured Eubacteriales bacterium | reverse complement strand
GGGTGTCTGCCGTCCTTGATAATAATTTCAGAGTCAGGATTAACCTCGGGCTTTGTATAATTATTTTTAACTGCAACCTCTGCAAGAGACGCAATTGCATCAATTGCAGCAATTACCTTAGCGGTTCTCTGCAGTCTCTCAAGTTTACTTTTTATGTTTTCTCTGATTTCGCAGAAGATATTATATTCCCTTGCAACTATTTTCTCGTTGGATCTTAAAACAATATCTTCAATTTCCTTAAGTTCTTCTGTAATAAACCGCTCCGCGTTTGCCAGAGTTTGCTTTCTGATATAATCTTCGGGAATTAAGTCATAGTATGACCTTGTAACTTCAATATAGTATCCGAAAACTCTGTTGTAACTAACTTTTAAGTTTTTAATTCCCGTTCTTTCTCTTTCACGGGCTTCAAGCTCACTCAGACGCGAACCGCCGTTGTCCCTGCCGTCTCTCCATTCGTCAAGCTGAGCATCGTAACCTTTTTTTATAATTCCGCCTTCTCTGATTGTGAAAGGAGTATTTTCGGTTTCAATTGCAACGGAAATAAGGTTATAAATGTCATTTAAAAGGTCGAACTCCGTAAACATTTCCGAAAATAAGCTGCTTTCACATTCTGCCATAAGCTTTTTGATATCAGGCAAATGCCTTATCGAATCATTGAGTGCAAGCAAATCTCTTGCGTTAACCGTCTGATATTCAATTTTAGACACAATTCTCTCAATATCGCTGATATTTGACAGAATATTTCTCATTTCTTCTCTTAAAATTTGTTTTTTTGTAAATTCCTCGACTGCATCAAGACGTCTTTTAATATGTCCGCATGATACAAGGGGCTGAACAAGCCAGTTTGAAATCATTCTTGCCCCCATACCTGTTTTTGTTCTGTCAATAACGCCCAAAAGCGAACCCTTTTTGCTGCCTTCGCGGAAAGTTTTTGTAAGTTCTAAATTTGCCCTTGCAACACTGTCCAACGACAGATACTGAGCCGACTGATAAAATTCCGCTTTGTTTATATGCTCAAGACCTGTCATCTGAGTTTTTGACAAATAATTAAGCATCATTGCAACTGCACGCGATGCAAGCTTATTTTCCATAATATCTTCTTTTTTGAAATGGTCTTTCAAATGTGTTTCCAAAAGATTTTTTGCACTTTCAAAATCTGTATCTTCAGCCGGTTGCATAAACGGATTGTATTTCCTGGTTATTACATTTATCGAATACTTATCCTCTGCCATTGAAGGATTATATATTACTTCTGACGGTGCAAATTTTGCAATTTCATTCAAAACATCGGATTTTGCACTGTCTGATGAAAATTCGGTCGCATAAAGTTCGCCCGTCGAAGCATCGGCTGCAACAAATCCGAAGGCTGTGCTTTCTTTTAATATGCAAACAATAAAGTTATTCGTGGTTTCATCTATTGCATCGGGAATTGTAATCGTTCCGGGTGTAATTACCCTCACTATTTCCCTTTCAACAAGACCTTTACTTTCTTTAGGATCTGAAACCTGTTCGCATATTGCAACCTTATAGCCTGCCTTTACAAGCTTTGCAATATAAGGATCGCAGCTGTGATAAGGTACGCCGCACATAGGTGCTCTGTTTTCTTCGCCGCAATCTCTGCCGGTTAAAGTAAGTCCCAAAATCTCCGAAGCAATTTTCGCATCGGAAAAAAACATCTCGTAAAAGTCACCTAATCTGTAAAAGATAATGCAGTCTTTATTTTTCTCTTTTATCTCCAGATATTGAAGCATCATTGGAGTCATAAATACATCTCCGTTTCTATTTCTTTACCTTGTCGCCGACTTTGTTAATGTCATAAGGTGTTTGCTGATATAAGTAGTAGTTAACCCAGTTTGAAAACAAAAGTGTCGCCGCCGAACGCCATTTAACAACAGGCGTTTTTTTCGGATCATTTCCCGGGAAATAATTTTCCGGCACTTCGGGATTTAAGCCTTTATCAACATCTCTGAAATATTCTGTTGCTAAAGTATTGGCATCATATTCAACATGACCTGTTATAAAAAGCATTTTCCCGTCTTTTGATGCTATTAAAAGCTCCCCTGCCTCTTTGGACTCGGCAAGAACATCAAGCCGTTCATTATACTTAATCTGACTTGAAACTGACTTTGTGTACCTTGAATGAGGAGCAACAAATTCATCGTCAAATCCCCGAAGCAGTTTCACATTTTTCTTTTTGATTTTATGACTGTAAATGCCCGATAATTTTTTAGGCAAAAGTTCTTTTTCTACTCCGTAATGATAGTAAAGTCCCGCCTGAGCTCCCCAGCAAATATGCAGAGTTGAAGTAACATTTGTTTTGCTCCACTCCATAATTCTGCAGAGTTCATTCCAATATTCAACATCTTCAAATGGCATTGTTTCAACAGGTGCGCCTGTTATAATAAGACCATCGTATTTTCGGTCTTTAATATCATCAAACACCTTGTAGAAAGTAAAAAGATGCTCAAAAGAAGTGTTTTTTGAAGTATATGTCTGAGTTTTTATCAAATCCACATCAACCTGTATGGGAGAGTTTCCCAAAAGCCTTAAAAGCTGTGTTTCGGTAGTAATTTTTGTGGGCATTATATTTAAAATTGCAATCTTAAGCGGACGGATATCCTGAGACAACGCTCTTTTTTCCGTCATTACAAAAATATTTTCATCTCTTAATATCTTGGCAGCCGGTAATTTGTCCGGAATTTTTATTGGCATATTGCACACCTCCGCAATTTAAACCTATTCTAGGGTATTATATCACAAAACCACCTTTCAGTCAACAAACAAAAGGAACAAAATTAACCCGAAACCGGTCTTAATTTTACCCATAAAAATTTATAAATATGTTGAAATTTTATCTGTTTTATGTTAATATAAAAAAGAGAAAGGATGATTATGTTTTGAAAAAGGCATTTTTGATAATTTCAATGCTCATTACTTTGATTTTATGCAGTGTTTCGGTTTCAGCATTTGAGGGCGTAATGACAAGCACACACCTTGTATCAAACTCAAACGGTTATACTTTTGAATCAGTAATAACCCCGACGGTTACCGCAGAATGTATGCCGATTATTGCGATGTATGATTCAGACGGTCTTTTGTGCGGACTTGTGTACGGCGATACTTTGTCGCTCACATTGGGAACGCCCGTTATTAAAACCTTCACGGTAAGTCCCGATTCTGCACCTTCGTCAATCAAACTTATGCTTTGGAAAACCGACGGAAGTTTTGCTCCTCTTTGCAGATTTGAGCAGGTTTCAACCGCACTTTACTCCGAAAAATACGGAATGATTGTTGAAGCTTCACAAGATACGGGTGTTAAGCTTTATACATCCGATGCTTCAAGTGCAGTTACATATGACTTTGCCGATACATTTACTCTATCGTACGGAAGTACCGTTATTTCCGATAAAACAAGTGCTTACAATTACATCAATTCGCTCAGATTGGTTTCTTATACTTATAAAGGCAAAGAGCCAATTGAAGATTGGATAATTAAATTCGGAGATGGTGTGCTGTCAGACTACGACGTTCGCTATAAAACCTCCTCAGGTGACAACGCTGACCTTTGGACTTACGCTGACTACTTGGACAATTATTCCGCCAGAATGGTAAGAATTTTGGTGTCAAATGATAACAAAATCGGTTCAATGGCATTTGCCGATGATAATTTATTTGATAAATTAAGCAAAGGCAAAGCATACTCAAGAGCATTTTACACTCAGTCTGAAAAATCATTCAACGACAGCTTGGATATTAACGACAATACAAAAATATTATACTTCCCTGCCAGAGCTTATGCTGATATAAGTCAATTTACCAGATATGCTCCATCAACTCTCAGCAACGGAAACCTTTACTACCTGCGTGAATTTACAACATATTCAGGCGAGCAGATTATCTTGGTAACACATATGTTTACGGATGACGAGCTTGAAGCTTTCAACTCCAATCCTGTTGAAAACATCAATATTGCATTAAATGGTAATGGTTCAAACCTCACCGGTATTAACAATGATGTAGTTGCAATTACTGTAACGGGTCAAACTACTGCAAATAACACTAAGGCAACTACCGCTGCAAATTATGCATTGGAAGAAGTAGCAAAAGGTCTGGAAGGTGCTTTAGTCGGTGCTGATAACGGATACGCTATAACTCGGGAATATGTAAAGATTAAATTCAAAGCACATATTGATGTTGCAAAAGAGTATTATCAAACAATAAAGGATTTGGACGCATCACTTGATGAATCTCCTTATTTTAACGCGTTTAAACACGAAATCGTAAGAATCATCGGTGTAAAAGCTGCAGGCTTCCTTGAAGATTATTTCTTAAACAATTAGCATCAAAACAGTCTCACGCCCAAGCGTGAGACTGTAACTTTATCCTTTATTTTTGCATAATATGTATTGCAAACCTCTATAATTATTTTAAATAAGGAGACCTTTATATGTCATGCAGAAATAAAACAAATGGCTGCAATTGTACTCCTGCAAGTCCGTGCGATGACAAGCAGGAATATTGCTGCATCTGTTATTCTCACCAATGGTACAATGCACCCCGTTACTCTGAATGCAGCAGAAGAGTTAAGGTAAACGATATTTCAGACTGTGGCTGCAGCTGCAATTGCGGATGCAATACTCAGGTTACGGCTCAGGATAATTTTAGTTTCAACTCCTGCAATTGCAACACCGATGATAATGACAACGCATTTAATGAAATGGATGAAATATACTGGCAGTAAAAACAAAGGGGATGTAAATATTTACATCCCCTTTTTGTTTTAGTCACAAAGTTTTGCTACTACCTGATTTATAAGCTTACCATCAGCTTTTCCTTTAAGCTCCGGCATAACATTTTTCATAACCATACCTTTGTTTTTTGCTGCAATTAAATCAGCAAATTTTTCTGTTATAAAAGCCGTAATTTCTTGTTCGCTCATCATTTGAGGCGCATACTTTTCAATAACTGAAAGTGTTGCTTTATACTGCTCTTTCAAATCCTGTCTTTCGTCAGGACATGTATCAATCTGCTCTTTGACTGATTTAACTTCTTTTAAAATTACTCTGTCAACCAGTTCTTCTGGAATATTTTCTCTTGTTCCTTCATCAATTGCCACTTTTTTTATTGCTGCAATAAGCGATGAAACCGCATCTTTTGTAGGTTTATCCTTTGCTTTCATGGCAGCAATCATATCCTTTTGTAATACTTCTAACTGCATAATTATTCACCTTTCTTTTTAAGTTCTTCTAAAATTTGTTCCAACAACACTGTTTCATCTGACTTTTTAGGTTCTTCCGCTACAACTTCTACAGGTTTTTCGTATCTCTTTCTGATGGCGCTGACAAACTTCACAAAAACAAACACGCAAATTGCCATAATGAAGAAGTCCACAACATTCTGAATAAACATACCGTAATTAATTGAAGCTTCGCCGATTTTCAAAGCCAGACCTTCAAATCGCTTGCCCCCGATAACAATGCCGATAAGCGGTGTAAACACATCCGCAACCAACGATGATACGATTTTACTGAAAGCAGAACCGATAATAACACCGACTGCCATATCGATTACGTTGCCTTTGAGTGCAAACTCTTTGAATTCTTTAATAAACTTTTTCATTTATTTTACCTCCGTTACTTAATAATAGTCATCTTTTTCCATTTTCCGCTCAGGAAAAAGCCGATACCCAATACAAGCGATATAAACGATGCAATAGGTGCTCCGAGTCCGAAGCCGAAAAGTCCCATATCAAACACTATACCGAGTATGTATGCTGCCGGAATTCTTCCCAGGATTGCAGAAATTGAACTGTTGACAAGTGAAAACGTTGTATGTCCTGCCCCTGTAAACAAGCCGTTAAAGCAAAATACCATAGGTACTATCAGATAGTCAAAGCTGAATGCGTGGATATAAGCAGTTCCCTTTTCAATCATTTCTGCATCATTGCCGAAAATTCTCAAAAGCTGCTGCGGGAACAAATTAAACGCAGCAAAAACTATAACGCTTATTGTCATACCGACTGCCATACCGGTAAACATCGTCTTTTTAGCTCTCTCAATTTTTCCTGCACCAATGTTCTGTGCTGACATTGCAGAAACACTTGAGCTCATTGCAATTGCGGGAAGAATTGCAAATCCGTTCAATTTTCCTACTGCACCGACAGCCGCAGACGCAACTACACCGAGAGAATTAACCAAAGCAGTCAAAAACAAAAATGACACGCTTGTCGCAATATTCTGTACCGATGTGGGAATTCCTATTTTAAGCAAAAGCTTCAAACGTTCTTTATGAAATGCAAATGAACTGAGTTTAAAATCAAAAATAAAATTATTTTTTGCAAGGTATATAATACAAAGTATCATACTTACCGCCTGTGAAATTACTGTTGCAAGAGCCGCACCTGCCGCTCCCATTTTAAATCCGCATACAAACCAGACATCAAGAAAAATATTTATAACACAGGCTATTGCAACAAAGATAAGAGGATTCTTGCTGTCACCCATTCCGCGCATAATAGCGGAAAGTGCATTGTACCCAAAAATAAACACTGTTCCGAGCATGGTGATAAAGAAATATGATTTTGCTTCGTCAAAAGATTCAGCAGGTGTCTGAATAAGTCTCAAAAGAGGCTCCTGCACCAAAATCATAACTATGGTAATCACAACTGCCATCACCATTAATGTAGAAAGCAAGGTGCCTATAGTTTCCTTGAGTGCTTTTCTATCCCCTGCTCCCAGATACTGACCAATCAACACAGTTGCTCCCACACAAAGTCCGAGCACCATATTGGTAATCATCATAGTAACCTGTGAGCCGATGTTAACACCCGACATACTGACTGTACCTGCAAACTGTCCGACTACAATCATATCCACAACACTGTAAAGTGTCTGAATAAGGTTTGAAACCAGGAACGGAAGTGAAAACATTATAAGTTGTTTCACAACATTTCCTTTTGATAAATCATTTTCAAATTTTGCCATAATAAACTCCATTCTGCATAAACTTGTTGTTCAAATACGTTCTCTATCGTAATAGTATATCACAAATGAGGATTTTTTCAAGAGTTTTGTCTAAATTTGTAATTATTGTGAAATTTATTGAAAATTTTTCTGTTTTGGTGTATAATGTTGCTTACTACGAAAAGAAAGGTGATTATTTTGGGTTTATTTAACAATTACGAAAAGCCCGGTCCGGGCATAAATAAAAACGCTCCCCGTGCAAAGGGACTAAAACTTTTTTTTGAACTGTATTCCAGAAAATTCGGTTCTTATCTTCAGCTTAATTTTTTCTATTTTACAAGTCTTATTCCCGCAATTGCAATTGTATGGTATTTTGTTATGATGCTTTTAAATGACCTTGTAAATCTTGGCGAGGACACTTTGATTGCAGCAACATTTCTTGCTTTTATACTTTCTGTTGTTATCTGCTGTGCATTTGGCTTAAGTCCTTTTTCTGCGGGATTTCACTACATTTTAAGAAACTTTTCATTTGAAAAGCACGCCTTTGTTTTTTCCGACTTCATTGAAAAATTCCGTCAGAACAAAAAGAATGCAATCATTATGTTTATAATTGACCTTGTTGCAGTTCTGGCAATAATCATACTTTTCAGATTTTATCTTATTATTTCTTTTGGCAATACATTTTTTATGGTACCGCTTACACTTCTTGTTTTAATTTCGGTTGTGTACTCTTTAATGACGCCCTACAAATGGACAATGCTTGTTACTTTTGATATGAACAAAAGGACGATTTACAAAAATGCTCTTTTCCTTGTTCTGAGCGACTTCAAAACAACTGCAAAGCATTTTGCTGCAACTGCATTTTACGTTGTTTTGCTCGTGGCTTTGGTATATTTAATACCTGTAGTTGGAATAATTTTATTTGCTTTAAGTGGATTTTCCGTTTTCGGACTTATTTCACAGCTTAACATTTATCAGCAGATGCAAGATCTTATTTCACAAAGTCCGGGAGGTCACGAAAATATTAGATAACACACTTGAAATTTTACCGAATTTGGTGTATAATATATTTTTGATGAAAAGAGGTGCCTTAAAAAATGAGTAAAATCAAAATATTGGTTGACAGCGGCTCTGATGTTACGCTCGAACAAGTCAAAGAATACGATATGGGCTTTATTCCTATTTGCCTTACATTTGACGGAGAAACGGTGCTTGCTGATAAATACGACATCTCAACTGATGACTTTTATAAAAAGCTGAGAAATGAAGATGTTATTCCCAAAACCACACAGATTACCCCCGGTACATTTGCAGAGGTTTTTGAAGAACACGCAAAAGACTGCGATGAAATTATTGCATTTTTACTCGGTTCAAACACAAGCGGAACTTTCCAGAATGCTTTTAATGTAAAAGCAGAAGTTGAAGAAAAGTGCGGCGTTAAAATTCATCTTGTAAACACTCAGTCATTGTCTCTCGGTTACGGATATCCCGCAATACGTGCGGCACAGATGGCAAGAGAAGGTGTTCCTGCAAAAGAAATTATTGCAAAATGCGAAGCGATGATTAAAAGCAATTACACATTGTTCGCAGTTGAAACTCTTGAATATTTAAGAAAAGGCGGAAGAATAAAAACTGCCACGGCGGTTATAGGCGGTATGCTTGATATAAGGCCTATATTAACCGTTACCGACGGACTTGTTCACGCAATAGAAAAAGTAAAGGGCGAGAAAAAAGTGGTTCCTAAATTTATGGAACTTATGGCACCTAAGATTGCGGAAATGAAGAATCCTAAAATTTTCCTTCTTAACAGCGATGTTACCGAAAAAGCCGAAAAACTCGCGGAAGCTATTAAAGAGAAGCTGGGAATTGAAGTTTCTTATATTTCTCAGGTTGGCGTTATCATCGGTGCTCACGCAGGTCCCGGTGTTTTAGGAATTATAGCAATAGACGATTAAAATTTATTTACTCAATTTTGAGTGGAAATGGAGATAAAAGTTATGAACAAAAAAACAGTAAGAGACATCCAGGCAAAAGGCAAAAGAGTATTGGTTCGTTGCGATTTCAACGTGCCCCTTGATGAAAACCAGAACATTACAGACGAAACAAGAATCAACGGTGCGCTTCCTACAATTCAGCATCTTGTAGATGCGGGTGCAAAAGTTATTCTTTGTTCACATCTCGGTAAGCCTAAGGGTGAAGCTGTTCCTAAGCTTTCACTTGCTCCGGTTGCGAAGTCGCTTTCAGAAAAACTTGGTAAAGAAGTAGTTTTTGCAGCAGATGCAAACGTTGTAGGCGAAAATGCTAAAAAAGCAGTTGCTGAAATGAAAGACGGCGATGTTGTTCTTCTTGAAAACACACGTTATCGTGCAGAAGAAACAAAGAACATCGAAACATTCAGCAAAGATTTGGCTTCACTTGCTGACATCTTTGTTAACGACGCTTTCGGTACCGCTCACAGAGCTCACTGCTCAACAGTTGGCGTTACAGATTATATCGATGGCGAAGCTGTATGCGGTTTCTTAATTGAAAAAGAAATCGAATTTTTAGGAAACGCTGTTAACAACCCTGTAAGACCTTTGGTTGCTATCCTCGGCGGTTCTAAGGTTTCAAGCAAA
>CAZBJD010000060.1:0-9673 GCA_964492155.1 uncultured Eubacteriales bacterium | reverse complement strand
CAAAAGTAAAACACTATTATTGTTAACCTTGACACAACTAAATGGTTGTGGTAAAATTGATAAAAACAATCCGAAGGTGATATGATGATAAACTTTTTGAATTTAAGATATTTTATGCTTACTGCTCAGCAAAAGAACATAACAAGGGTTGCTGAAAGCGAGCATGTGTCTCAGCAATCTTTAAGCAATCAGATTAAAAAAATCGAAGATGATTTCGGTACAAAGCTTTTTGACAGAACAGGCGGGCTTACTTTGACATACGCAGGCGAGGTTTTGTATAAATACGCAGAAAGACTTCTTGCCATAAAAGGCGAGATGGACAGAGAAATGGCAGACTTAAAAGGCTCAAAGCAAGGAGTTTTAAGAATAGGAATTTCATACACAAGAGGTTCGGCATTTTTACCTGAAATTCTCCCGCATTTTAAAGAGCAAAACCCATTTGTGAAAATTTCGGTAATTGAAAACAATTCAAGAGTTTTAGAAGAATATCTTTCACGCGGTCATATCGACCTTTATATCGGTTCTGAACTAAAAAAAGCGGCAGACACCGAAATAGTTGACCTTTGCAGCGAAAGACTTTATATTGTTGTCCCAAAATCGATTGCAGTCGGTTTTTACGGCGACATTCCCAATATTTATGACAAAGAAGAAAAGGCGGAAAAATTTAAAGAATTTGACTTTTTAATGCTTACCCGCGACAATCGAGTAAGAAGAATTGCAGACGAGCATCTGAAAAATGTAAAAGATGATATCAATATTTTAATTGAAACTGAAAATATTGAAACACTTTTTTCTCTTGCCTGCAAAGGAATGGGAGTAACCTTTTATCCCGAAATGTTTATGAAAAAGCACGAAAAGTTGATAAAATCAGATGATTGCCCTGTTAGCTTTATTCCTCTTGAGGGAAAATACAGCCATAATCAGCTTGCGGTAGGATATAGTAAACATAAGTATTTATCCCATGCGGCGAAGAAATTTATTGAGTGTGCACAACAGGTGTATAATTCCGAAAAATAGTTGTATTTTTATTGCAATTAAAGGCTGATTGTGATATACTTAACCAACGAAAGGGAGTGGAGGAAATGATTAATGTATTAGTCTGGAATGAAAATATTCATGAGCAGACAGATGTGAGAGTCAAGGCAGTTTATCCCAATGGTATTCATAATACTATAAAGGAATTTCTGCAGTGTGATGACATAAGCGTTAAAACAGCTACCCTTGATGATGAAAACTGCGGTATTACTCCTGAAATTTTAGATGAAACCGATGTGTTAATCTGGTGGGGGCATATGGGACATAGCAAAGTGCCTGATGAAGTTGCAAAAATGGTTCAGGAAGCCGTTTTAAAGGGAATGGGTGCAATATTCTTACATTCGGCTCATCATTCAAAGCCCTTTAAGCTTTTGATGGGTACGCCTTGTAATCTTTCTTGGCGCGGCGGCGGAGAATTTGAGAGAGTATGGGTTATTGACAGAAGTCATCCCATCACACAGGGGATTGACAGATACATTGAAATTCCTATGGAAGAAATGTATGGCGAGCCATTTGATATACCCGAGCCTGACCATTTGGTTATGGTTGGTTGGTTTGAAAACGGAGAGGTTTGCCGTTCGGGGTGTGTATACAAAAGAGGCAGAGGTAATGTGTTCTACTTCCAGCCCGGACACGAGGATTATCCTGTTTACCATCAGGAAGAAATTCAGACAGTTATTAAAAATGCAGTAAGATGGGCAAATCCGGTATACAGAGATAAAGAGTTAACCTGTCCGAGGGTAAATATTATAGTAAAGGGACAGAAATGATGATTATAAAAAACGGAACACTTTTAAATGATAAATTTGAATTTGAAAATTCTGATTTGAAAATAGCAAATGACAAGATTGAAAAAATTGCAGCAGATATTTTAGGAGACGAAGTAATTGATGCAACAGGAATGTATGTTGTACCCGGATTTATTGATTCTCATACACATGGTGCTATGGGTTTTGAATATTGGGAAGGAATTGAAGGGTCGTATGCCACAATGTCCGAATTTGAAGGCAAAAACGGAACAACTTCAATTTTTGCTACCATTTCTGCAGCACCAAACGAAAGAATGATTAAATCTATCAAAGGATACGAAAACTACAAAAATGATGCTCCGGGGGCTAAGTTTTTGGGAATTCACCTTGAAGGGCCATTTTTTAATGTGGCAAAAAAAGGGGCACATTTACCTGAAAATATAAGAAATACATCGATAGAAGAATTTAAAACATTTGTTGAAGCGGGTGGAGATGATATTAAAATTATCACTTTAGCTCCTGAACTTCCAAATGCGGAAGAAACAATAAAATATATTGTGGAATGTGGCACAACTGTTACTATGGGTCATACCGATGCTACATATGAAGAAGCCGAAAAGGGTGTTGAGTGGGGAGTTACACGTTCAACTCATACGTTCAATGCCATGAGTCCGCTTAATCATCGTAATCCCGGCGTTACGGGAAGTGCACTTACTAATGATAAGGTCGACTGCGAGCTTATTTGCGACTTTTTCCATGTTCATCCTGCGGTTTGCAAAATGGTATTTGATCTTAAGGGTGCAGATAAAGTAATTATGATTACCGATTCTGTTATCGGTGCCGGACTTCCTGATGGAAAATTCAAAGAAAACACTAACAATCCTGTAATAGTAAAAGACAGAAAAACATATCTTTTGGATGGCACAATTGCAGGCGGCTCAAGTTGTCTTATTGACGGAATAAGAAATATGGTGTCTGTGGGAGTAAAACTTGAAGATGCAGTTAAGACGGCGACAATTAACCCTGCAAAATCTGTTCATATGGAAGACAGTGTGGGAAGTCTTAAAGAAGGTAAATCGGCAGATATTGTAATTCTGGATAAAGACTTAAACATTAAATATGTTTTTGTGAACGGGAAATTAATTCATAACGCATAAAATAAAAGCCATCAAGAGTTACCTCTTGGTGGTTTTTAAATGAAATTTGTGATTTATTTTTTCTTCCGAGACAGGGAGAAAGAATTTTTCATCAGTAAAGGTTTTGACTTCGATTAAAAAATTCTGGTCATTTTGCGGCAGATTTACGGAAGCTTCAACCTGCTCTGAAACTTTTTCAGATATGTGATTTTCGGCGTATGTTGCAGGTGAAAATATAATTGCGGCGAGCAAAATTGCGGAAGCTGTCTTTTTCATATAGATCACTCCTTGTGCTTTTATGACAGAAACACCAAGGAAAAAGTTCCCATAAAAAAAGCAACTATTTCCCGGGAAATAGTTGCTTTTTTTATTTAATTATTCCGCCGCCCACAACATATTCACCATCATAAAATACAACCGACTGACCGCTTGCTATGGCTCTTTGAGGTTCATCAAACTCAATGTGTGCTTCGGTGTCGGAGGTTTGGGTTAAGAGTGCCCATTGCTCGGTTTGCTTATATCTTGTTTTCGCCTTTATTCTGATTGGGGAATTTAATTTGTCATATGAAATCAAATTGAGGT
The DNA here is from genome assembly GCA_964492155.1 of uncultured Eubacteriales bacterium. Taxonomy (GTDB): domain Bacteria; phylum Bacillota; class Clostridia; order RGIG6154; family RGIG6154; genus RGIG2094. Next base: position 6,171 of record CAZBJD010000060.1, on the reverse strand, counting down.
CTGTTGCATCCAAAGCTTTGCTGAAAAGCTCGGGTTCTTTTCCAAGGACTACTGTATTGCTTTGGGCACATTTTGAACATACATATCTCGGACTGTCAAAAGAAAGCCCAAGTCCTTTTCTCTGACCGATGGTGTATCTGATAATTCCTTTGTGCTCACCTAAAATATTTCCGCTTGAGTCAACAAAATTTCCGTGCTTAAAGCTCTTGCCCGTATAACTTTCAATAAATTTTGCATAGTCGCCGTCGGGCACAAAGCAAATATCCTGACTGTCTTTTTTAGAAGCATTTACAAATCCCGACTCTGACGCAAGCTCTCTTACTTTTGCTTTTGTAAGATTTCCTAAGGGGAAGAGCGTGCGGGAAAGCTGCTCTTGCGACAAAGAATATAAAACATAGCTTTGGTCTTTGGTAAGGTCGGCAGCTTTTTTTAACAAAAATCTGCCGTTTTGCTCTTCAATTACAGCGTAATGTCCTGTTGCAATGGTATCAAAGCCAAGTTCAAGGGCACTTTGGTGCAAAAGACCGAATTTAATGTACTTATTACATACAATGCAAGGATTTGGTGTTCCTCCCATCTGATATGTCTTTATAAATTGGTCTATAACAAATTTTTTAAAGCTTTCTCTGTAATCTAAGACGTAGTGCTTAATTCCTGCAAGAGAAGCAGTTTTTTTAGCATCTTCAATATCGCTTGTTTCTCGGTCGGTAAGCTTTAAAGTAACTCCTGCGGCATCGCCGCAGGTATTTTTGACGATATATGCAGCAGCAGAACTGTCAACGCCGCCGCTCATTGCAATTAATATTTTGTTCAAAATTATTTTCCTCCTCAAAACAGGGAAATCAAAATACCAAGCACAATTATGCTTGCACAAAGCATTTTGTAAGCAATATTTTTCTCTTTAAAGACAATCTTTCCAAGCAGTATTACAATAAATACCGACGATTGCTTGATTAAAGTCATAACGGTAACTTTGCTGCCGGGGTATGAATTGGCAATAAAAAGTGCACGATCCGCAATTATGAAAATTACACTTAAAATCCATAAATAATGATTTTTTAAAAGGGATTTGCAGTTAATGTTTTTGCCTTGCTTTACTATTAAAAACACAAAGTACATTATTGTTAAAAACAACATATACCAGAATTGTACCTGCGCACTTGTCATTTCTTTCATTATAATTTTATCAATAAGTCCTGATATTGCATTAAAAAGACATGAAAGAAGCAAGAGAGCAATAAATAACGGCTTTGCATTGTCATTTTTTTCTCCGCGTTTAAAATTAACAAGAAAAACGCCGAGTATTACCATAAAAAAGCCGATTGTGTTGAAAACAGTCATTTTTTCGCCCAAAACAATAATTGCGAGCAGGGTGGAAAAAACTATTCTGCTCATATCAATAATTCCGCAAAAACTGACTGGCGTGTGCTTTATAGATGAAAAAGATAAAATCCATGCCAAAAATATGGCAAAAGACTTGATAAATACTATAAAAAACTGTTTTAAAGTAATGTTGAAAACATCTAAAGTGCAGGTGGGAATTACCAAAATAAGCCCCAAAAGCGAATGGAAAAACAAAACCTCTGCCAAAGAGTTAATTTCAAGAGATTTCTTTTTTAATATTTCTCTTATTCCTTTAACAATGCTGTAAAGCAGTACCAGATAAACCCAAGTCAAAACATCAAATCCTTAAATAAAAATAATACTATAAGATTATAGCACGTAAATGCCTTTTTTGCAAGTAAAAACCGAGGCCTCGGCCTCGGTAATAATTACAATAGATATGAATGTCTGTCCCAGAATTTGTTTGACTTGGAGTTTCTGAATTCCAGAGGAGTTTTATTAAAGCTTTTAAAAAACAGACGGTTAAAATATGTAACGTTGTTAAATCCGCATTTTTTTGAAATAGAAACAACCGATTCTTCAGTGCCGACAAGCATTTCCGATGCTTTTTCAAGACGAACCGAGTTTAAATATTCGTGAAAAGTCATTTTTGTCTCGGCTTTGAAAACTCTTCCCAAATATTTTTCATTAAATCCGTAAAGCAGTGCCATTTGCTTTAAATTTATGTCCTTAAAATATTCATTGTCAATATGATTTTTTAAATTATTTACAACCCAGTGACTGTCACTTCCTTCGTCTTTAGCTTCAGCAAAGCTGAAATTATTGAACAAAAGAGTGATATAGCTTGAAATAACTTCCAAAATTTTTAAAATATCATTGCCGTCAGCACATTTTTCCAGCAGTTCTTTTGCTTGGTTAAAATCATAATCAGAACTGCAAAAGCTGCTTAAAGCATCAAAATCGCCGTCTGATTTTTCCGAAATATTTTCCGCATATAAAATACATTTGGTTTTACCGTCAACCACCACGGGATAGATTGCTTCACTCATTCCGCAGGGGCATTTCCTTAAAAAAGGCTTTGATGAATTTAAAGCTTCTTTTAACGAATCGTTACGGCATTCCGCACATTTTTCGTTTTTGCCGAAATATAAGTGCAAAGGGGAATGATAGGATTTGTTTTTCAGCTCTGTATCTGAAAGGGGATTTGAAAAAATCCCGGAAAGATCCTGAATATAAACGTTTACATCTGAGTTTTTTAAAACAACATATAAAAGGTCTTTCAAAGAAGTCATTTTATACACCTCTTTTGCTTATTATATGTTAATTTTACCATAAAAGTATAATTTGTGCAATAGTTTTATTCAAATTCTTCAAGATTTTGCAGTAATTCTTCCCAATCAACCATTGCATTTTCAAGTTCAAGCTGCTTCTGATTTAGGAGTTCGGTCTTTTGAGTCAAAGCTTCGTAGTCGCTGGCGAGCTCGGGACTTAAAAGCTCTTGGTTTAAATGTTCAATTTCACTTTCCAATTCTGCAATTAAATCTTCAAGCCGTAAAACCTTTGTTTTAAGCTTTCTTTTTTGTGATTCAAGTTCCTTTGCAAGCTTGTAATCATTAACCTTTGGTTTTTCTGCCGATTTTTCGGGGATGTTTTGCTGCCTTTTTTCCATATAATAATCGTATCCGCCGTCATAAAGCTTTTCGCCGTTTGGAGTAAGCTCGTAAATTTTGTCGGCAAGCTTATTTATAAAGTATCTGTCATGGGAAATTATTAACAGAGTTCCTTTATAATCCGAAAGAGCACTTTCCAAAGCTTCTTTTGAAGCGATATCAAGATGGTTTGTAGGTTCGTCAAGAAGCAAGAAGTTTGCTTTTGAAAGCATTAGCTTGACTAATGATACCCTTGCACGCTCTCCGCCGCTTAAGGTTGAAATCTCTTTAAAAACATCCTCGCCCTTGAATAAGAACAACGCCAGTGCCGAACGGATTGTTGTATTATCAAGCTTGGGCAGAAAATCGTGAACATCGTCAAAAATTGTTTTTGCGGGATTTAAGTCCGACTGCATCTGATCGTAATATGCAGGCTTTACTCTTGAGCCCAAAACAGCTTTCCCGCTGTCCTGCCTTAAAAGACCCAAAATTATTTTAAAAAGTGTTGTTTTGCCGGTACCGTTCGCACCCATTAAAAATACTTTTTCGCCATTTTTAATTTCAATGTTAATATCTGAAAAAACAGGTTTGTCAAAGGATTTTGAAAGATTTATGCAGGAAAGTACGTCTTTTGCACACTCGTCAGGAGTCGGCAGTCTGAAAGAAACTGAGTCTAATGTCTGCTCGGGCTTTATCATAGTCTTTTCAATTCTGTCGATAACCTTTTGTTTGCTTTCTGCAGTTTTTATATTTTTTTCTCTGTTCCATTGTTTTTGCTGCCTGATTATGCCCTCTAAACGTTTGATTTCTTTTTCTTTTAAGGTGTAATCCTTTTCTTCCGCTTCGCGGTCAGCCTGCTTTTTGGTAAGATAAAAACTGTAGTTTCCGTTGTATTCCTTTAATTTGTGATTTTCTATTTCAAAAATTTTATTGGTAACCTTATCAAGAAAATATCTGTCATGAGTTACAACCATAATACAACCTTTATACGAGCTTAAAAAATCCTCAAGCCAGGTTACTGCTTCAATGTCAAGATGATTTGTAGGCTCGTCAAGAAGTAAAATGTCGGCATTTTCAAGAAGAATTTTTGCCAGCATAACTCTTGTACGCTGACCGCCGCTCAATTTGGAAAGAGGCATATTTTTTTGTTCTTCGGTTATTCCAAGCCCCGACAGGGTGGAATTTATTCTTGATTTGTAAGTAAGCCCGCCCTCATCAATAAATTTCTGGTTCAGCGTATGAAACCTGTTGATAAGTTGCTCGCAAGAACTTGTTTCAAGCTCTTGCTGCAAAAGTGCAATTTGTTCTTCTGTATGAACAAGGTCATCAAAAACCGAAAGCACTTCACAAAAAGCAGTCTTTTCGGAAAATGCCTCCATATGTTGTTCCATACACGCAATTTTAAGTTGTTTTGTTTTGTGAACTTCACCGCTGTCGGGAGAAATCTCTTCGGTTAAGATTTTAAAAAGGGTAGACTTACCCGCACCATTAACCCCTAAAATTCCAATCTTATCGTTGTCGGTAACATTGAATGAAATATCGGAAAGAATAACAGTTTCTCCGTAGCTTTTTGAAATTTTTGATGTGTTTAATAAAACCATTTTTACCTCAAGTGTCAGATTTAATAAAGACTGTACGATTTAAGTTATTTTACTATCTCAAACTGCTGATCTTCAGAGAGGTCAACAACTGTGCAATCGTTTGCGTATGTACATTCGGGAAGAATAATCATTGCAGTAAGGCTGTCGTTATTGGCAGGAAGAGGAGCTAAATGCCAAATTGCAGAATTCATTTTAATAAGAGTATTTTTTGGTACGATAAATGCTTTTGCGTGGTCAGTTACCACAGTTCCTGCAGATGCAGGTGCACAATGTAAAATCATATCATCATCAAGCGGCAAAATCATTTCCCATGTAGTTGTGTGATATTCCTGCTGGGTAATAATCATCTTTTCGGGCTTTTTAACAATGATTGGTGAAAAACCTATTCTTGTGTTACTGTCGGCAACAACTCTGTCAGGGAAAAACTTGTGTATTTCTCCGCAAAGTGCGTATCCGTCTGGCTTGCCCATTGTGTAAAACTGTCCGAAAGGTGCAAAATCTTCATGTGTAATAGGTTGAGCTTTTATTGTTTTCATAATTATTCTCCTTACTGTTTTAGTATTAACTAAAAGTATACCACGTTATCATAAAAATTTCAATCTTATCATATTATTTTTATATATTACTGTTTGAGGTGAAACGATGATACTTGTATTTACGAAAAAACAACTGAAAATTACGGCATTTTTCCTTTGCTTTGCACTTTTAATGTGTTTTACGGCTTTTAATCCAAATGTTAATCCGAATATTTTAACCACTTCCAAAAATGATTGGGGCCTTTCTTATCAGGAGAACGGAAAAACGCCTCAAGGAAATGCTACTGCGGAATTTTTAAAAGAGCATAATGCCTATTACTGCGCACCTACGGAGGATAAGGTTATTTATCTGACCTTTGACGCAGGCTATGACAACGGAAATACCGCACCGATTTTAGATGCACTTAAAAAACATAATGTTAAGGCAACTTTTTTTCTTGTGGGCAATTTTATTGAAAAAAATCCCGAACTGGTAAAGCGAATGGCAGATGAGGGGCATATTGTGGGTAACCATACAAAAAACCACCCCGATATGTCTGAAATCTCAAACGCGGAGGATTTTGCAAAAGAAATCACCGCCCTGGAAAATGACTATAAAGAGGTGACAGGGAAGGAACTTTTAAAGGTTTACAGGCCTCCGCAGGGTAAGTTCAGCGAGGAAAATTTAAAGCTTGCAAATTCAATGGGGTATAAAACATTTTTCTGGTCTTTAGCATACGTCGATTGGTACGAAAATAAGCAACCCACAAAGGAAGAAGCGTTTTCAAAGCTTTTAACAAGAATTCATCCCGGTGCAATAGTGCTTTTGCACTCAACCTCCAAAACCAACGCCGAGATTTTAGACGAACTTTTAACCAAATGGGAAGAAATGGGGTATACATTTAAAAATTTAGATTCAATAGCATAAAAAAGGCTCCCGAACAAATTTCGGGAGCCTTTTTATGTAGTATTATTCCTGATGATTTTTCTTATATTCTTCTGTTACTTTTTGAGTAACTGCAGGCGGAGCTTCTTCGTAACGGACAAATTCCTGTGTAAATC
>CAZBJD010000059.1:0-9687 GCA_964492155.1 uncultured Eubacteriales bacterium | reverse complement strand
AAAAAACTTCGCCATTCGCAGTATCTGTATACAGCTTCAGGTTGCCAACCGCAAAGGGAAACCCTTTGCGGTTGCTCAGTTTTTCCGTTCTGAACATTTTTTTCTATCCCCTTACGGAAGGTAAAAAAGGGACTGTAAAAAACTCTTGAGTTTTTTACAGGTCCCTTATTTTTTAACTATATCCAATTCAACAAATCCGATTATTTTATCATCAGGTCCAAGACCTACTTTAATGTTTCTTATGCCCTTGTTACCCTTTGGCTTTGATTTTATGCAAACCCTTCGTTCTTCATCTATATAATAATACCCGCAGACGGTGGTTTCTCCGTTCAAAACCACAACAACTCTGTCTCCCTCACGGAAGTTTTCAGACTCCGCAACCACCATAATATGAAGCTCTCCGTCTTCCCGGCTTGCAAGCCAGCATTTACGCATATACGGTCTTTCAATAAACGGATGGGGAATGCTGCCAAACAGATTTTTCCCTGTGGGCGGAAGTGCCATATTTCTTAAAACCGGCATTTTAAAGCCTGTCAATGTTTCCTGGTGCATGCCGGGGTCGTCCATAAGAGGTGCATTATCGTTATAAAGATAATCTGACGGGCATCTGAAATAGCTTGTGTACGTTTTTGCAATATCATAAGGAATATTTACTTTTCCTGTTTCATATCCGCAAACCGTTGCAGCAGAACATCCTAAAATATCAGCCATTTCTGCCTGTGTAAGCCCCGCCTTCTTACGAAGGTGCTTAACCTTTTGTGCTCTCATACAGATTTCTCCCCCCTTTTTACAAATTATACTATTTTTCGAGTAATTTTGCAACTGTTTTTTTCAAGTAGTATTTTAGGTATGGCTTTTTTCGGAAAAACGTGGTATACTATTTAACAAAAAAGCGATTGGAGTTTTTAAATTGCAGACAATAAATATTAAAAGCGGCGTGAATATTCATTTTATAGAAGGTGACAGGTTTAAGACCTCGCTTTTAACCTTTAATTTTTCACGCCCTCTCAAAAATCCGGAAGCATCATACAATGCACTTCTTCCCGCAGTTTTAAGACGCGGCTGCAACAGGTATCCCAAAACAAGTTATTTAAACACATACTTAGATGATTTGTATGGTGCAACCGCAAGCTATGCAGTTAAGAAAAAAGGTGCAAATCAGATAATCTCAATAAGATTTTCCACAATCTGCGATTCCATTGTTCCTGATTTAAAGCCTTTTTCAAAGCTTTGCGCTCTGGCAAAGCAAATGATTTTCAATCCGTATCTTCCGAATGACGAATATTTTGACCCCGAATATGTTGAAAGAGAAAAAATCAATCTTATTCAGTTTATCGAAAGTGTTATCAATGATAAAAAGGAATATGCAAAAAAACGTCTTGTTGAAGAAATGTATAAAGGTGAAACCTTTGGAATTTTTGAATTCGGGAATATTGAAGAAATCAGAAAAATCACCGCCAAAGACCTTTATGATTACTACAAAAATCTGCTTAAAGCAAGCACGCTTGATATTTTTGTAAGCGGCAAATGCGATAAAGAATATATTACAGACATCATAAAAGAAGCTTTTGCCGACATTGAAAACACATCTTCGGGATATGCAAAAGAGTCTTTCGGCAAATATTCCGAAAAGGTTAATTACATTACCGAAAGCAGCGACATTACCCAAGGTAAGCTTTCAATCGGTTTTAAAACCGATATTACCGCAGGACACGGCCTTTACTACGCAATGACAGTATTCAACAACCTGTTCGGCGGTTCTCCCCACTCAAAATTATTCTTAAACGTAAGAGAAAAATTATCTCTTGCCTATTATGCCAATTCAGGATATGACGGTCACAGGGGACTTGTAATTGTAAACTGCGGAATTGAATTTGACAAATACGAGGTTACTCTTTCCGAAGTGTTAAAGCAGCTTGAAGAAATCAAAAACGGAAACATTTCTGATGACGAGCTTACCGCATCGCTGCTTGCGATTACAGGAAGCTACACTGCTGCAAAAGATTCAATGTCGATTATGGAAGAATTTTGCTACGGCGGTATCGTTTCAGGTCTTAACAATTCCCTTGAGGACTCTGTTAAGAAAATCAATGCAGTAAAAAAAGAAGATGTTATTGCAGCCGCAAAAACCGTTGTTCCCGACACAGTATTTTTCCTGAAAGGAGATGAGTAAAATGGACTATTTGATTTTAGAAAATCAGCTTTTAAACGAGCAGACCTATATCTTTACTGCTGACTGCGGAATGAGCATTTACATTACTCCCAAACCGGGATTTCAGAAAAAATGTGCTATGTTCGGCGTAAAATATGGTTCAATCAAAAACAGATTTAAAAAAGAAGGCGAAAAGGATTTCACTCAAATTCCCGACGGTGTTGCTCATTTCTTAGAGCACAAGCTTTTTGAAAGCGAAACGGGCGACGCTTTTGCTAAATATGCGAAAACAGGTGCAAACGCAAACGCATTTACCTCTTTTACAAATACTGCATACTATTTCACCTGCACAGATAAATTTGAAGAAAATCTCAAAATTCTTGCAGACCTTATGCAGACACCTTATTTTACTCCCGAAAATGTTCATAAAGAACAGGGCATTATCGGTCAGGAAATCAATATGTATTTAGACCATCCGGGCTGGAGAGTTTATTTTAATCTTCTGGAAGGAATGTATCACACATTCCCTGTAAGACGTGACATTGCAGGCTCTGTGGACAGCATATCCAAAATCACAAGCGAAATGCTTTACGATTGCTATGACACCTTCTACAATGCTTCAAATATGGTGCTTTCAATCTGCGGCGATGTTGACCCGTTTGAAACCGCTGAATTCGCGAATAGTCTTTTAACCAATGTAAGACCTGCAAAAAAAGTTGAGGTAAGCTATGATGAAGAACCTGAAAACGCATTGAAACAAAAGGTTTCTCAAAAGCTTTCTGTAAGTATGCCTTTATTTAACATCGGCTTTAAGGATAATTTAAACGGTTTTAACAGCGACACATTTATTTTCAAGGACATTCTCGGAAATGTGTGTCTTGAAATAATGTTCGGCAGAAGCAGCGAGTTTTATAACAAGCACTACGAATCCGGTCTTATCAATGACAGCTTTGACCTTGAATACAGTTTGGAAGCCGAATACAGTCACACCCTTATTTCGGGCGAAAGCGATAATCCCGAGAAAGTTTATGAGGAAGTATTGAAAACTATTGAAGAAACTGCCAAAAACGGTATTCCCGAGAGAATATTCAAGCGTCAGCTTAATATTTTGAAAGCAGACTTTATCAAAGAATTCAACAATGTGGAAACCACCGCAAGAAATATGATTGACGCTCACTTCCACAATTATAATATTTACAACAATATGAAAATGTTTGACGTGATTACTGCCACAGACGCGGTTAAATACATTTGTTCAATGAAGAAAGAAAACAGCGTTTTGTCTGTGATTTTGCCGAAAGAGTGATTTTATGGGAAATTTTATTTCAATTTTCGGTCTTGAGCTTAACATAAATCCGGTTGCATTTCATTTGGGTTCAAAACCTGTTTACTGGTATGGGATAATAATTGCTTTTGCATTGATATCCGGCTATTTTATAAGCTCTTATGTTGCCAAAAAAGACGGAATTGCACAGGACAGCATTCTGGATATTGTTCTTTACGCTACTCCTGCGGCGATAGTTTGTGCACGTCTTTACTATGTTATTTTTTCCTTCTCGGAGTACAAGGGAAACCTTTCAAAAATTTTTGCAATCTGGGAGGGCGGTATTGCGATATACGGTGCTATAATCGGCGCTGCAGTTGCAGCTTACATATATTGCAGAGTTAAAAAGCTTGACTGGAAAAAGGTGTTCGATGTATGTATCATCGGTGTTATTTTAGGTCAGTGTATCGGCAGATGGGGAAATTTCTTCAACAAGGAAGCCTTTGGAAGCATAACCTCCCTTCCATGGAAAATGGGATTGTATCAAGGCGGTGAGCTTATTTATGTGCATCCCACATTTTTATATGAAAGTCTGTGGAACTTCATCGGTGTTTTTGTGTTGCTTTGTGTAAACAAAAACAAAAAATTTTGCGGTCAAACTTTTTATTCATACCTTGTATGGTACGGAATAGGAAGATTTTTCATAGAGGGGCTCCGCACAGACAGCCTTTATTGGGGTTCTTTCAGAGTATCTCAGGTTTTAGCTGCCGTTACTGCAATCGCAGGCACTGTACTGATAGTTTTGTCTTTAAGAAAACAAAAGAATAAGGAACAATAACGGATTATACCGGTGTCAAAAAGACGCCGGTGTAATTTTTTTGTGATAAAAATACGAAATTTTTCTGTTTTTTTGTAAATTATTTTGCAAATATCAGTATTTTGTGGTAAGATATATAATGATTAGGTATGTACTGCATACAAAATAAAAATTTATACGGCGGTGTGTTATGTCCATTGCACTTTATCAAAAGTATTTTGACCTGCTTTCAACCGGTTTTGATAACCGCGTTGGGCTTTACGACAATCACAATATTGTTGTAGCGTCAAATAAGAAAAATTTAATAGGTTTGAAATTAAGAGAGCTTGACTTTGCTTATTCTTCATTCTCTTTAAGCGATGATATAAGCGTTAGATTTTCCATCTTTGCGGAAGGAAGCGAAGAATTTGCAAAAATCACTGTCCCAACCATCAGAGCTGCAATAAATGCTCTTTCAAGCAACAGCAGAGTTTTGGTTGATTCGGAATATTTTTTCAAGCAGCTTATCCGCGGTCAGCTCGACGAAGCATATTGGAAAGCTCAGAGTCTTGAAATTCCCGATGAGATTTTAAGAACCGTATTTGTTATAAAGCTTTCAAGCAAAAACGTGCCTCTTGCACTGAAAATCATAAGGGAAGTTGCTCCCGCAAGGGAAAACGACTGCATATTTCCCAACGAAGCAAATGAAATCGTGTTCATAAGAAGTTTTAAATCAGAGCCTACATCTGTACGCCTTATGCAGATTGCAACTCAGATTTCAACCGGCATTATGTCCGAGCTTGTTGAGCAGCCCACCATTGCTATCGGTGCTCCCGCTGCAAATCTTGAAACATTGAGTCGTTCATACAAAACCGCTATTGACGCTTTAAACATCGGATATGTGTTCGAAAACAGGAACAGGATTTATTCTTATATGACTCTCGGAATAAGCAGACTCATCACTTCTGCACCTGTTGAAAAGTGCAAAGCATTTTTAAATGAGGTTTTAAGCGACAACGTTTTAAAAGAGCTTGATGAAGATACAATGACAACAGTTCAGCGTTTCTTTGACTACGACTTAAATATATCTCTTACTGCAAGAGAGCTTTACATACACCGTAACACCCTGGTATACAGGCTTGACAGAATTCAGGACTTAACGGGTCTTGATGTCAGAAAATTCGACGATGCGTTGCTTTTCAAAATCGCAATGCTCATTCAAAAGTATTTAAGAGCCTCAAGAGGCAATTAGGAGATGATTTTTTGATTATTGCACGAAATGTCAGCAAGCATTATGAAGAAGGCATTGATGTTTTAAAAAATGTCAGTTTTATTATAGATAAAGGCGATTTTGTATTTTTGGTAGGTCCTTCGGGGGCCGGCAAATCAACCCTTATAAAAATGTTTCTGCGCGAAACCGTTCCCTCCGAGGGCGAATTTATTGTAAACAAAACCAACATTGCTACACTCAAGCAAAAAGAAATCCCTTTTTTCAGAAGAGGACTCGGCGTTGTTTTTCAGGACTTCAGACTTTTGGAGGATATGACTGTTTATGAAAATATTGAGTACGCAATGATAATTGTTGGTGCGTCAAAAAGGCTCAGAAGAAAAAAAATACCTGCTATTTTGCATCAGGTAGGTCTTACCCATCGTGCAAAAGCTTACCCGTCACAGCTTTCCGGCGGCGAAAAGCAGCGTGTTGCAATTGCAAGAGCAATTGTAAATAATCCTTCCCTTTTGGTTGCCGACGAACCGACAGGTAATTTAGACCCCGAAACCGCCAGAGAAATTATGGACCTTTTGGACGAAATCAACAAAAGAGGCACAACAGTTGTTGTCGTAACGCATGCCAAGGACCTCGTTGATTCTATGAAAAAGCGTGTTATTGCCATTGAAAACGGTATGATTGTGCGTGATGAGGAGAAGGGGGTATACGGCTATGAGAATTAACAATCTGAATTATTACATAAAGCAGGCGTCAAAAAGTTTCCGCCAGAACAAGCTTATGAGCATAGCCTCCGTAACAACCACATTTGCGGCACTTTTCATTCTCGGAATTTTCATTCTTCTCACTTTAAATGTTAACTATTGGGCTGAAGATTTTTCAAGAAGCTGTCAAATCCAGGTGTTTTTATCTGACGACGTTATCAATGAAGATTACGATGCAATCGGTGCGGAAATACTGAAGATTTCATCTGTCGAAGAAATAGAAAAATATACCAAAACTCAGATTTTTGAGGAAATGCGTGTAAAACTTAAAGAAAAAGCCAATATTTTAGACGGTCTTGAAAATGACAATCCTTTCAGGAATTCTTTTAAAATAACGCTTTCCGACTTAAATGAAACAAAAAATGTTATAAAAGAGCTTGAAAAAATAGAAGGAATTGAAAATATCACAGATTTTCAGGAATCAGCAACCATGATTGTCAACGTTGTTGACACCATCAAAGCCGCAAGCTTATGGCTTGTGTTGTTGCTTCTTGTAATTTCCGCATTTATCGTTTCAAACTCGGTAAAAATTTCAGTTTACGCAAGAAGACGCGAAATCAATATTATGAAATATGTTGGCGCTACAGACTGGTTTATCAGATGGCCGTTTGTTATCGAGGGTGTCATTATAGGTATCTACGGTGCTCTTATCTGTTTTGCAGTAATGTGGATTGCCTACGCCGGAATTTCGGCAAATATTTCCATGCCGATGTTCTCGTTGCTGCCCTTTGGCGAAATATGGCCAAGTCTTGCTGCGTCTTTTATAATTGTAGGCGTGGTTATTGGTGCAATAGGCAGTATCTTCTCAGTAAGAAAACATCTTAAGGTGTGATCAGGAGGTATTTCGGTGAACTTAAAATTAAAAAGAATTGTAACAATCCTTGTTTTAATATGTTTTGTCGGGATTTCATTATTTTCAGTTGTTGCTCCTCTCATAGCATCAGCCGCTCCTACCCAAAGCGACGTTGATGCCGTTCAGGCAAAAAAAGAGGAGGAGCAGAAAAAAATTAATGCTGCAAAAGCCGAAAAAGAAAATGCCATGGAAGAAAAAAGCTCAATTGAGAAAAAAATTGATGCTGTCCAGACAGAAATTAACAGAATTCAGAAAGATATTGACGATGCAAGCGAAAGAATTGCACAAAAGGAAGAAGAACTTGCAGCAGCAGAGCAAAAAGCTGAAAATCAGTATGATACAATGAAAATCAGACTTCGTACAATGTACGAAGATAATTCTTCATCATACATATCTTTGTTGTTTTCAGGGGAAAATCTTACTGATGTTTTTTCATATATTGAACTGATAAAACAGCTCTTAAACTATGACAACAATATGTATGACAATCTTCTGGCTACAAAAGAAAGCATTGAAAACGCAAAAAAAGATATTGAAACCGAAAAAGCGACATATCAGAGCAATCAGAATGATATGCTTTCAAAAAGAAATGAATTGCAGTCATTAAAGGCTGATTTGAACAATACCATTTCAAAGCTTGAAAATGATATTGAAGCATACAAAAAAGCTTATGAGGCATTTGAACGTGAAGAAGCCGCGTTAAAAGCTGAAATCGCTGCCGCTTTGCGGTCATCCTCATCAGGAGGAGCAAGCTATTCGGGCGGAAAACTTGCATGGCCCACACCCGGATATACTTATGTTACAAGCCCCTATGGTTACCGTATGCATCCGACATTGAAAGTATATAAGCTCCACACAGGTCTTGATACGGGTGCCCCTATGAACGCAACCGTTGTAGCTGCCGAAGACGGTCAGGTTGTAACCGCAAAATATAACAACGCTTACGGGAACTATATTGTTATAAATCACGGAGGGGGGCTCAGCACACTTTACGCTCACAACACTACCTTGCTTGTCTCAGCAGGTCAGCAGGTAACCCGCGGTCAGGCTATTGCAAAGGTCGGAAGCACAGGATTTTCTACAGGTCCCCATTGCCATTTTGAGGTTTTGGTTAATGGCGTTTGCACAGATCCTATGGCATATCTTCAGTAAAAAAATAATAAAATTATGCTGTAGTTTTATATTTTCGGAGGATTTTAATTGAAAACAAATATTCGTATTAAATCAATACTAAAATATGTATGTGTGGCTTTAATTGCCGCATTGATAACATTTCTGATTACTCTTTCAAATTTCGGCGGTTCTGAATTTATGCTCAGATTTCTAATTAAGAACTATTACGTTGAAGATGTGGACCAAAATGTTATTGATGAAGGTGCGAAAGCCGGTATTGTTGCGGCTCTCGGCGACGAGCACTCCGTATATATTGATTCAGATTACGGCTTTGACTATTTTGAAAACTCTATTTCCGGAGAATACTCGGGTATCGGTGCTGTTATCCGTCAAATCAACAAAAAAGCTGTCATTGCGGAAATTTATTCCGACTCTCCTGCCGAAAAAGCAGGCCTTATGCCCGGAGATATTATAACAGAGGTTGCGGGCATTCCCTCAAAGGGAAGTACTTTAAACGAAGTGTCTCAACGTCTGATCGGCGAAGCCGGTACATCTATTTCGGTCAAGATTGAGCGTGACGGTCAGGAAATGTCTTTTAGCATAATGCGTGAAAATATAAGCGTTCACTCCGTTGCCTTTGAAAAGCTTGAAAACAATACAGGATATATCAGAATTTCATCTTTTGATGTTGATACCGACGAAGAACTCACAAGTGCTTTAAAAGAGCTGAAAGACTCCGAAAAGCTTATCATCGACCTTCGTGACAACCCCGGAGGGTATATGGATGTTGCAATTAATACCATTGACCTTTTCATCAACGAGGGAACAATTGTTACCGCCAAGTACAAAACAAGCGAAAAGACGTATGATGCAACCGCTGCCAACAAAACAGAGCTTTCTGATGAATTTTTGCTCAAGACTCCCATTTGCGTTCTTGTAAACGGTAACAGTGCAAGTGCATCGGAAATATTTTCCGCTGCTTTAAAAGACAACGGCAGAGCAAAAATAGTAGGTACAACCACATACGGAAAAGGCTCTATTCAGAGTACATTCCCGCTAAAAGATAACACCGGGGTTAAACTTACCGTAGGTCATTTTTATTCGCCTGACGGCAATAAAATCGACGGTAACGGTGTCAGCCCCGATATCGAAATTCAGCTTCCGCAAGGATATGAAAACTTGCCTGCAGCCGATATCCCCGCGAATGATGACACGCAGTTACAGGCTGCAATTAACGCATTGAAATAAATTTTTTAAAAAAAATAAACTTTTTTCAAAAAAAGTATTGACAAAAAACTTTAAATGTATTACAATATGTCTTGCGACTTGAAAAAAACGCAAGACCAAGAGTGTGTTTTTTCATGTTGTGAAAAAGGCTGGTGTAGCTCAATTGGCAGAGCAGCTGATTTGTAATCAGCAGGTTGCGGGTTCGAGTCCCATCACCAGCTCCATTAATTTGGGAGAGTTCCCGAGTGGCCAAAGGGGACAGACTGTAAATCTGCTGGCTATGCCTTCGGTGG
>CAZBJD010000058.1:0-9689 GCA_964492155.1 uncultured Eubacteriales bacterium | reverse complement strand
TCGGCACGCGGTTTTGGAGACCGCTGCTCTACCAACTGAGCTATACCCCTATATTTAGTTTTGCATCAAAAAATACCTTCAAAGCTACCTTTTAATATAAAAGGTAGCTTTATTAACATTTTATCAATTAAGCACCCAAAGTGTTGAATTTCAAAGTAAGCTGAGATTTTTTTCTTGACGCTGTGTTCTTCTTGTAAATACCCTTTGCAACAGCCTGGTCAATCTTCTTAACAGTTGCTCTGTAAAGTTCCTGGCTTAATTCCTTATCACCTTTAACAACTGCTGCGTCAAACTTCTTGATAAAAGTTTTGATATTTGTTTTGATTACCTGGTTACGAAGTGTCTTTGTAGCGGCAACCTTAACTCTTTTCTTTGCAGATTTAATATTTGGCATACTTTCACCTCCATTTTCATCAAGCGAACTATATTGTACCATTTTTTTTCACAAAAATCAATAGTTTATTGAAAAAAAATTAAATTTTTTTCATATTTTTAGCTAAAATCTATCCTCTCGGATGATATTTTGAATAAACTTCCCTTAATTTACTGCTTTTTAGGTTCTCATAGAACTGTGTTGAGGACACCGCCGAGTGCCCCATCAATTCCTGAAGCGACTTAATATCAACACCGTTTTCCAGAAGATGTGTTGCAAATGAATGTCTTAAAATTTTGGGATTTATTTCTTTTTCAATACCTGCACTTTTTTTATACTGTCTTATTATCTTCCAGAAACCCTGACGGGTTAAAGGCTTCCCGTAGATGTTCACAAATAGGTATGTACTCTGTTCTTTTTGTCCGTTATGAAAAGGCGACATTTCAAGATACCTTTCCAAAGCAGTCTTTGCCAGCACTCCGAAGGGCAAGACGCGTCTGTCAGCTCCGTGGCATCTTAAAATTTCCTTTTCTATTTCAACATCATCATTTTTAATATCAATAAGCTCCGAAACCCTTATTCCCGTTGCATACAAAAGTTCAAGCATTGCTTTATCCCTTACACTTTTAAAATCATCTCCCGATGGCTGAGACAAAAGGCTGTCCACTTCCTTAACCGTTAATATCTCGGGCAGCTTTCTTTCGGATTTAGGAGTTAAGATACCGCTTGTAGGATTTCTTTTCATTCTCTCGGTGACATTTAAATACTTATACATTCCTCTGATGGATGCAAGATTTCTTGCAACCGTACGGGCACTTTTCCCCTCTCTCTGCAAAAGCGTAAGATACGATGTCACAGTACTTTTGCTTGCTTTTGTAATTGAGGAATTATGGATTTCAAGATAACGCAAATAGTCATACAAGTCATGCTTATACGACATAAGAGTATTATCAGAAAGCTTTCTGTTTTTTTCAAGATAGCCTAAATATGTATCAACAAATTCCATCTCATTACCTCGTAAATGTTATATTAACATTTTACAACAAATTATGACTTTTGTAAATAGCTTAAATTATACAGGTCTGACATTAAATACCGCTTCGCATACACCTCCCAACAACGTCAAAACAGCCGCAACAACAAATTCTGCAGTCAGCTTGTATACATTCGGCAGATTTCTTGTTTTTTTGCCGAAAAATACGCTTTTAGCCAATTGCATCGAGCAACCAAGACTTCCCTGTGAAGCAATCATAACTGCTGCCACTGTGCACATAATATAAGGCAGGATGCTTACAATAAGCATAAGATGATTTGCATTTTCCATTGCAGCCAGTGCATATACCGATGCCGAGAGAACCGCACCTTTTGAATATAAAAGATAAATTATCACCGGGAAACCCGCAACATTTATTCCCCACAACACAATCCATACAAGGAACTTTAAATTTTCAAGAAAAGATTCCATAACAACATTTCCGGCTGCGAATCCGTCTGAAGGCATAATTTCAGGTATGTTTCCCCGTGCTGCACCAAAAGTACCCGCAACCGCCCCCGCACAAAGCGAAGTAAAAACAATTGCAAACATATACTTGTTGCGTCTGAAGTATCCTGAAATATTTCTCTTTAAAATCAAAAACACCCCTTTCACAAACTTTCCTTTTGAAAGTATATGTGAAAAAGGTGTTTAAAATTACATTTTTTTACTCATCTCAATTGCTCTTTGTGTGCATGCATTCATTGCCTCAATGATTGCCGTCTTAAAGCCACATTCTGAAAGCTTGTTCATTGCCGCAACGGTTGTTCCTCCGGGCGAGCAAACATTGTCAATAAGCTTCGCAGGATGAATACCCGTTTGTAAAACCATCATCGCACTGCCGATAACTGTCTGTGCCGCAATTTCTAACGCTTTATCCTTCGGAATTCCCTGCGTAACCGCCCCGTCTGCAATATCGTTGATAATTTCATATACAAACGCCGGGCTGCTGCCTGACAATGCCACGCCGGCATCCATTTGCTTTTCATCTAAGAAATACACGTTTCCGCACGCTTCAAGCAATTCCTTTACATCTTTATTTTCATTCTCGCTGCCTGCAATCAGGAACACTCCTTTGCCAATAAGAGCAGGTGTGTTGGGCATAGTTCTTACAACTCTCACATCGCCCAGCATTTCTTTCATTTTATCAATTGTAATTCCGGGTGCTACCGTTATCACAGTTTTGTTATAGCCGACTTTTTTCAGTTCGGCACAAACCGATTTATAAATCGCAGGCTTTATGGTTAATACAACTGCATCGCTATTGTGAGCCAATTCTTCTAAAGATGTGCAAGCTTTCGCTCCGTCGGGCACAAATTTTTCAGCAGCCTCAATGTTTACATCATAAACATAAACATTTCTGTCTCCCGCTTTTAAAATTCCGCCGATAAGCGCGCCTCCCATATTCCCTGTTCCGACAAATCCTATGTTTTTCATAGACACCCACCTTATTTTAAAGTTTTAAAAACTCCTCAAGTCTTGAAAGTCCTTCTTTAATATTTTCCATTGAAGTTGCGTAAGACCATCTTAAGAACTTATCTGCACCAAAGCCCTTGCCGGGTACAAGCGCAACCTTTGCATTATTCAAAAAGCTTTCAGCAAAAGCATCGGACCCTGTAATTTCCACTCCTGCAATTGTTTTACCGATGAGCTTTTCAATGTTCATCATAATGTAAAATGCACCCTGAGGTTTAAGGCACGAAACGCCCTCGATAGAATTTATTCTTTCTACCATATAGTCACGGCGTTCTTTAAACACCTTTCTCATTTTTTCAACCTCGTCCTGCGGGCCTGTAAGTGCTGCCAAAGTTGCCGCCTGTGCAATTGAATTCGGGTTTGATGCTGCGTGCGACTGAATATTTGCCATAATTTTTGAAATTTCATCATTCGCAGCAGTATAGCCAATTCTCCAACCCGTCATAGCATAGCTCTTTGATACGCCGTTTACAGTAATTGTAAGGTCTTTAATCTTGTCATTCAAAGATGCGATGCTGATATGCTCGCCTTCGTAAATGAGCTTTTCATATATTTCGTCTGCAATAACAATGATGTTATGTTTAACACACACATCTGCAATTTCTTCAAGCTCCTCTTTGGTGTAAACCATACCTGTAGGGTTTGAAGGGCTGTTTAAAACTACGGCCTTTGTTTTTGCGTTTATTGCTTTTTCAAGGTCTTGCGCCTTGAATTTAAATCCGTTTTCCTCTGTAGTATTCAAAATAGCGGGCACACCGTCTGCCATCTTAATCATTTCGGGATAGCTTACCCAGAAAGGTGCAGGAACAATAACTTCATCGCCCTGATTTAAAATTGCAGAAAAAGCGTTAACCAAAGAATGTTTGGCTCCATTTGACACAACAATATTTTTAGCTTCATATTCAAGTCCGTTGTCTTTCTTGAATTTTTCTGCGATTGCCTTTCTCAGTTCCAGAGTGCCTGCAGCCGGAGTATATTTTGTAAAACCTTCGTTGATTGCTTTGATTGCCGCATCTTTAATATACTGCGGAGTATCAAAATCAGGTTCGCCGCATCCAAAACCCACAACGTTTTCGCCGTTGGCTTTCATTTCCTTAAACTTTGCATCTATTGAAAGTGTAGGCGACGGTGAAATCGCCATATTCTTTGCTGATAAATTCATAACTAAAAACTTCTCCTTTTCCCATAAGTAGGTATAATTTTAAACTTATGTACTATATTGTATTACAAATATGGGAAAAATGCAAGTTCTTTTTGTAAAAAATTTCATTAAAATGCTTTTTTTACGTAATTTACCAGGTTTACACCCATAATTTTTGCAATTATTCCTTCAGGATAATTTATTTTTGCAAGTTCTCCTGCAATTTTATCAACATCCTGAATGCCTTTCATTCCCTCCGGCAACGCACCGATTCCGTCAAGGTCACCGCCAAGACATACAACATCCTCGCCGCCAAGTGCCATAAAGTGTTCTATATGCTTAACAATACTTGAAATATCCGCCTTGCCGTCCTGCTCCAGAAAGGCAGGTGAATAGTTAATACCAACCAATCCTCCGCAATCTCTGATAGCCTCAAACTGCTCATCGGTTAAGTTTCTGTGGTGGTCGCAAAGTTTTTTTGAATTGGAATGAGTTGCAACAATCGGTTTTTCCGAAGCTTCAATCGCACTCCAGAAACCTTTTTCCGACAAATGAGAAACGTCGGGAGTCATATTATACTTGTTCATTTCTTTAACAACCGCTTTGCCGAACTCGGTAAGCGGTCCCCTGCCGCACCAGGGACCGTTGCATTCTCCAAGCTGATTGGTGTGGCTCCACGTAAGAGTTATAAATCTTATTCCAAGGTCATAATAATACTTAACATTTTCAATTTTACCGCCAAGAGCTTCGCCGCCCTCAATTGAAAGAATTGCAGAATTTTTCCCTTCGGCAATATTCTTTTCCAAAGCAGCGTAATCGGCAACAAGACCTGTATCGGTCTTTTTCAGTTGTTCTTTAAAATTCAAAATCAAAGAATTCGCTCTGCCGAACGGGTCGTCAAACTTGTATTTATTTACATAATTTGCAAAAACCTGAACATAAGTGTGCTCTTTTTTCAGCTTATCCTCCGACCAATGCCCGTCATTTGAAGTAATACTCATTCCGTCGATAACCTTGCTGGGCAAATCGTTGTGCAAATCACATATAATCAATATTTTCTCCCCCTAAAACGCATTTATTATATGGCTTAGCTTATCATCTTTCAAATATATTTCTATGATATCAAATCTTATATTTTCAACGTTTTCTTTTTGAGCATATAAAAGTGCGGCATTTTTAATTTTCTGTTGCTTTTTTAAATCAACCGCTTCAGCCGCAAACCCAAATGATTCATCTGTCCTCGTTTTTACTTCAACAAAAACAGTTTCGTTTCCGCACCTTGCGATTATATCAATTTCGCCGCCCGAATTCTTAAAGTTTCTTTTAATTATTTTATATTTTTTCTTTTTAAGATACCTTGCAGCCTTTTCCTCGCCTGCATCGCCTTTTAATTTATTGAAAATTTTCATTTTTCCAAAATCTTCTTCAAAAATGTTTTTCTGTGAATTGGTGAAATCCCGTATTTTTCCAGCATTTCGTAGTGAAGCTTTGTTCCGTAGCCCTTATGCTGCTCAAACAAATATTCGGGGAATTCCTTTGCCATCTGCAGCATATATCTGTCCCTTGAAACCTTTGCTAAAATTGATGCCGCACCAATGCAGTTGCATTTCAAGTCCCCTTTTATAACACATTCGTGAGGATAAGTCATACCCGAGATTGCATTACCGTCAATAAGCACATAATCAGGTTTTAGGCTAAGACCTGCGACCGCATTGTTCATAGCTTTAAAGGTTGCATTCCTGATATTGATATCATCAATTATTTTTTCGTCGATTGCGGCAATCGAAAACGCCGCCGCTTCTTCTTTAATCTTATCAAAAAGATACTCTCTTTTTTTCTCGCTGATTTTTTTCGAGTCTGTAACTTCTTCGATAAACTGCCCGTTCCTTAAAACTACTGCAGCAGCAAAAACAGGCCCTGCCAAGGGGCCTCTGCCTGCCTCGTCAACACCTGCCAAATAATTTATTCCTTTATTATATAATTCATTTTCGATTTCAAACATTATTCTTCACCCGGGAATTCCAAAGTAATATTTCCAAGCTTTGAAGCACGGAATTCGTCTAACAAAATATTAGACGCTCTCACCGTATCCACTTCACCGCCGCTGATAACGCAACCTCTTTTTCTGCCCAAATCCTCTAAAATTTCATAAGATTCCTTGTCAAAATCAGAAAGTCCGTAACGTTTTTCAAGTGCCTCAGGGTATTTTTCTTTTAAAAAGCTGATTAAATATACCGCCAGTTCTTCAACATCCATTATTTCGTCACGGATTGCCCCCGAAAAGGCAAGCTTCAAACCAACCCTTTCATCCTCAAATTTGGGCCATAAAATTCCCGGAGTGTCAAGAAGCTGAAATCCGTTTTTAGCCGAAATCCATTGCTTAGACTTGGTAACACCGGGACGGTCGCCGGTCTTAGTGCTTGCTCTGCCCGAAAGCTTGTTAATAAGTGTGGATTTCCCAACATTCGGAATTCCCACAATCATAACCTTGATGCCGCCGCCCGTAATTCCTCTTGCTTTTCTTGCCTCAAGCTTTTCTTTCAATACGCTTTTAGCTTCGTTTTCAAGTACATCAAGCCCGATATTTTTAGGGCAGGACACCAAAACGGCTTTAATCCCCTGATTTTTAAAATATTCAATCCACTGTGAATTTGCCCTTGAGTCCGCCAGGTCGCACTTATTCAAAACAACAATTCTCGGCTTTAAATTTAATATTTTATCAATCTCGGGATTTCTGCTTGAAAGAGGAAGACGTGCGTCAACAAGCTCGTAAACGATATCTACAAGCTTTAAATCCTCTGTTATTTGTTTTCGAGTTTTGGTCATATGACCGGGAAACCATTGTATATTCATTAAAACACCTTCACGTCAGAAAATGGGAAGAATCTTAAAACTGCTTTTCCCATAATATCATTATAATCAACGCAAGATACATCCAAAAATCTTGAATCACGGCTGTTGTTTCTGTTATCACCCAGTACAAACACCTGATCCTCGCCTACAGTAACGGGGAAAGTAACATTTCCGCGAACCGCCGTAGGCTCTGCAATATAATCTTCCTCCAGTGCCACGCCGTCAACGTAGACTGTATGGGTATTAAAGTCAATATCAACAGTCTGACCTTCGTTTGCGATAATTCTTTTAATGTATGGCTGATGACCTTCCTGATGCAAAACTATTATGTCACCGTTTTGCGGAGTATATCCAAGTCTCCACACAATAAGTCTGTCATTATGATGAAGTGTAGGCACCATAGACTCGCCGTCAACACGCACTACCGTGAACACGAACTGTCTTATAACAAGTGCCAGAACAACCGCTACAAGAATGGAAACCACCCATTCTAAAATTTCTCTCTGCATTGATTTTTTAGCGACTTCTTCCACTACTTCTTTTGTTTCATTGTTAAATTCACTCAAAACCGTCACCCCTTGAAATTATTTTAAAAAAAACACAGCCGAACACCCATAAATGATGTTCGGCGTATTGTTTGACATTTAAAGTTAGATTCTTTCTTTAACCTTAGCCGCCTTACCTACTCTGTCTCTCAAGTAGTACAGCTTAGCACGACGAACCTTACCTTTTCTGACAACTTCGATTTTATCAATGTTAGGTGAGTTAACCGGGAAGATTTTCTCAACGCCAACACCATATGATAAACGTCTAACTGTCACGGTCTGAGCGATACCTGCATGTTTTTTAGCAATGATGGTACCTTCGTAAACCTGAATTCTTTCTCTTGTTCCTTCTTTAACCTTGATGTGAACTCTTACTGTATCACCGATAACAAGCTTAGGTAAGTCAGTTCTGATCTGGCTCTGTGCAACTGTGTCAACAATATTCATTTGACATTCTCCTCTCTGATTCAGATGTTCGTTAGAGCATTTAGCCTAAGAGGACCACCTTTAATAACCATTGCATTATACCACATCATTTACTAAATTGCAAGTGTTTTTTAGAAAAATTATGAAAAACTTTTAAAACCTGTATGTAGGAACGCATTTACACGTTCCTTTTAATTGTTTTGGTGCTTTTTTTGAATTTTCTGCGGAATTTATAAATACTCTTTAATGTTCTCCAGTAAAGTTGTTTCCAGGTCAATAATTTTGTACGCAATGTCCTTCACCTTTTTGTCAGCCTCGCTGTATTCGTTTAAATATCCGTTAATAGTCTTGATGCCCATATTGCAGCCGTCGGTAATAAGTCCCGCCACCGTTTTGTCGCTGTCGTCCATACTCATCATAACGTTGGTTTTAATCCAGCTCATTGATTTTGCCATAATGTTTGGTTGTTTTTCTTCATCGCCGTAACGATTCAGCAAAATCTGCGTTTCGGTTTCAAGGTCCTCATGCTCGTTTCTGCTTTTTTTAATTTTTTCCTCGAACTCAGTACTTTCCACCTTGTCTAAAACATCGTTTAACGAACTGATTCCCATTTTGATGCCAAGATTACATTCCCGCAACAATTTAACTGTATCTTCTTTTACCATTTTAGTCCTCCTACTTGATTTTTAAGCACTTTGGTGCTATAATATTATATTATTTTTAAAGTTAAGGAATAATATTCATCAAAGGAGTGGTAACCAATGAAAATTGCAATTGCAGGATATGGAAATCTCGGAAAAGGCGTTGAATGTTCGATAATGCAGAATAATGATATGGAGCTTGTGGGAGTTTTCACAAGAAGACCGCCCGAAAGCGTAAAAACATTAACCAACGCAAAAACCTATCATATGGACGACCTTTCAAAGTTCAAAGATGAAATTGATGTTTTAATTATCTGCGGCGGCAGTGCAACCGACCTTCCGGTGCAGACACCCGAACTTGCAAAAAGCTTTAACGTTGTTGACAGTTTTGACACACATGCAAAAATCCCCGAGCATTTTGAAAATGTCGATAAATCGGCTAAAGCATCAGGCAAAATCGCAATGATTTCTGTTGGATGGGATCCGGGAATGTTCTCATTAAACCGTCTTTATGCCTCTGCAATTTTGCCCGACGGCAAGGATTACACTTTCTGGGGCAAAGGCGTAAGCCAAGGTCACTCAGATGCAATCAGAAGAATAGAAGGCGTTATAGATGCCAAGCAATACACAATCCCGGTTGACACGGCGTTAGACGCTGTAAGAAGCGGCAACGCGCCCGACCTTACTACAAGACAAAAGCACACAAGAGAATGCTTTGTGGTTGCAGAAGATGGTGCAGACCTCAATAAAATCGAGCAGGAAATCAAAACAATGCCCAACTACTTTGCCGACTATGATACAACAGTTCATTTTATTTCAGAAGACGAGCTTATTAAAAATCACAGCGGTATCCCCCACGGCGGATTTGTTATAAGAAGCGGCAAAACAGGTCTTAACAAAGAGAACTCGCATATTATCGAATATAGCTTAAAGCTTGACTCAAACCCCGAGTTTACCGCATCGGTTTTAGTTGCTTACGCCCGTGCAGCGTACAGAATGAACAGTGAAGGCATATCGGGCTGTAAAACAGTTTTTGATGTTCCGCCTTGCTTCCTCTCACCGCTTTCAAACGAAGAATTAAGAAAAAATATGCTTTAAAAAAAGACGGCTCCGCCGTCTTTTTTTAATGAATAATTCCGGAGTGTCGGAAACCGCCATTCCCTGCATTTTCACACGCTGACTATTCAATATTCACAAAAAT
>CAZBJD010000057.1:0-9774 GCA_964492155.1 uncultured Eubacteriales bacterium | reverse complement strand
GTTATCGCTGATATGAGCGAGATTTCAGCAGTTGGTCACAGAGTTGTTCACGGCGGTGAAGAATTCAGCGGTTCTGTTATTATTACAGAAGCGGTTAAAAAAGCATTGGAAGCTTGCATTGAGCTTGCACCTCTTCATAATCCTCCGAACTTAACAGGTATCGCGGCTTGTGAAAAAGCAATGCCCGGTGTTCCGCAGGTAGCAGTTTTCGATACTGCTTTCCATCAGACAATGCCTGCATCATCATACCTTTATCCGCTTCCGTATGAATACTACGAAAAGTATAAGGTTAGAAGATATGGCTTCCACGGCACTTCACACAAGTATGTAACTCAGCGTGCTGCTGCTATGCTCGGTAAAAAAGCCGAAGACCTTAAAATTATTACTTGCCATCTTGGTAATGGTTCATCAATTACAGCTGTAAACGGCGGTAAGAGTATGGATACAACAATGGGCTTTACACCTTTGGCAGGAACTTTGATGGGTACAAGATGCGGAGATATCGACCCGGCAATTGTAACCTATATTATTAACAAAGAAGGCAAAACTGCTGAAGAAGTTGACGCTCTTATGAATAAAAAGTCGGGTATCTTTGGTGTGTCGGGCGTTTCAAGCGACTTCAGAGATGTTGCTTCAGCTGCAGCTGAAGGCAACAAGAGAGCAGAAGTCGGTCTTCAGATGTTCTACTATGAAATCAAAAAGTTCATCGGTGCTTATGCTGCTGCAATGAACGGCGTTGATGCAATCGTATTTACTGCAGGTATCGGCGAAAACGATAAGACACTCCGTAAAGAAGTTACATCAGGTCTTTCATATATGGGGGTTGCAATTGATGATGAAAAGAATGCCATCCGCGGTGAAGAAATTGATATTTCAGCTGACGGTGCTAAAGTAAAAACTTTGGTTATTCCTACAAACGAAGAGCTTATGATTGCTCTTGATACAAAAGAAATTGTTGAAAAACTTTAAAAATGTTCTTGACAAATCCTGAAAAATCTTGTATAATGACTTGTACTGCGTGTATTGGAGGTATAAAAAGTGCTTCTTGACATTTCTGCTGTTTTAAAAAGCAGTATGGAAAAACTGAATTTTGAAAATGAAATTGATGTCAGCGACGTTGATTTTTCAGAATTCGACGCGCACTTTCACGAAAAGGTTAAGATTTCGGGCAGTGTGAAAAATGTTGTTGGGGTAGTTGAGCTTTCAGCACATGTTGATTGTGATTATGCAACAAACTGTTCAAGATGCGGAGAGGATTTAATAAAAAATCTTTCATTCGACTTTGAACAGACCTATGTTAAAGAACAAACTGCTGAGGCAGAGGATGCTTTGACATTGGAAGGAAAAACAATCGATTTAAAAGATATCGTATGTAAAAACATTGCACTTTCTTTGCCGCTTAAACAGTTGTGTAAAGATGATTGCAAAGGAATTTGTCAACAATGCGGAACAAATCTCAATGAAAAGCAGTGTGACTGCGAGGAGGAGTATTTTAATCCGCAATTTGAAATATTAAAAGGATTATTTGATTGACATCATATAAAGATGTTGTGTTGAGGAGGTGTAAAAATGGCAGTTCCAAAGAGAAAGGTATCTAAAGCAAGAAGAGATAAGAGAAGAGCTAATTGGAAATTGGCAGTTCCGGGCATGATCGCTTGCCCACAGTGCGGAGAACTCGTTATGCCGCACAGACTCTGCCCTAAATGCGGTTATTACAAGGGAAGAGAAGTTATCAAAGTAGAAGCGTAAATTTAAAGCTACGGGAATATTAGAAATGCCCGGAACACAAAAAGGCTTAGTTTCTTAAGAAAATGGGAACGTAAATTTAAAAGCTAACATACTGAATGCAGAAAAATCTCAAAATTTTGAGATTTTTCTTTTTTTGAAAGCCTTTTCGTTTTGAACATTTTTATCTATTCTAAGATTATTGACTTGACATTAAAGCGATTTTATTAGATAATATAAGTAATAATTTAACTTTTGAACAGGAATTTTGAAATGACAAAAATAACCTATGTTGAACCCGGCTCCATTGCCGACGAGGCAGGAATTGAAGCAGGAGATTTTTTGGTTGCTTTAAACGGGAAAGAAGTAAATGACATTTTAGAATATAAGTTTATTACCGCAGACTGTGAATATGAAGTTACCGTAAAAAAGGCAGACGGCAGCTATGAAGTTATAGAAATTGTAAACAACTATGCGGAGGATTTGGGACTTGAGTTTGAAAATGCACTTTTAACAAAGGCAAGGTCGTGTGCAAATAAGTGTGTGTTTTGTTTTATTGACCAGCTGCCTGAAGGTATGCGCGAAACTCTTTATTTTAAAGATGATGATTCAAGGCTGTCTTTTTTGCAGGGCAATTATATTACAATGACAAATCTGTCGGATAAAGACTTAAAGAGGATTACCGATATTAAAATGTCGCCGATTAACATTTCGGTGCAGTGCACAGACGGTGAAATAAGAAAATTTATGCTGGGCAACAAAAAAGCAGATAAGCTTTTAAATCAGATGCAAAAATTAAATGATGCAGGCATTTGTATGAACTGCCAGATTGTTTTGTGTCCCGGGATTAATGATGGTGAAGTGCTTGATAAAACTCTTTCCGATATTTCAAAATTTCCCAATGTTTACAGTACATCTATTGTGCCCGTGGGAATGACAAAATACAGAGAAAAATTGCATAAGCTTACTCCCTTTGATAAAGAAAAAAGCGTAAAGTTAATCGGGCAGGTAAGTGAGTGGCAGCAAAAGTTTTTAAAAGAACAGGGAAGCGTGAAGGTATATTTGGCTGACGAATTTTATATTATGGCAGAAAAAGAGTTTCCCTCCTACGAACATTACGAGGATTTTCCGCAGCTTGAAAACGGTGTTGGAATGGCACGCCTTACGATATATGATTTTAATGACGGAATTAAAGAATGTGAAGAAACGGTTTACAAAAAGGTAACTGTTGCTACAGGCGTGATAAGCGAAAAGCTTATAAAATCGCTTGTTGCGGAAATTGACGGAATTGATGCCCGGGTGGTTGCAATAAAAAATGACTTTTTTGGGCACAGTATTACCGTGTCGGGGCTTGTAACCGGCGGTGATATAATAAATCAGCTGAAAGATAAGGATTTAGGGGATTATCTTTTTATCCCGATAAATATGCTCCGTGCAGATACTGATGTGTTTTTGGATGACGTAACAGTTCCTGAGGTTGAAAAGGCACTCGGTGTGAAAATAATTGTTACCCAAGACGGACACGACCTTGCATTAAAGCTTAAAGGTAAGATTTGACAAAAGAAAGGAATGATATTTTATGAAACCTGTTGTTGCGATAGTAGGAAGACCTAATGTTGGTAAAAGTCTTCTTTTTAACAAGCTTGCAGGACACAGAATATCTATAGTTGAGGATACTCCGGGCGTAACGAGAGACAGAATTTATGCTGACTGCGAGTGGCTTGATTATAAATTTACTATTATAGATACAGGCGGTATTGAGCCTAAATCCGACGATATAATTTTATCTCAGATGAGAAGACAGGCGGAAATCGCAATTGAAACAGCAGATGTTATTATGTTTGTTGTTGACGTAAAATGCGGAGTTACAGCAACCGACTACGAAATCGGCACAATGCTCAGAAAATCGGAAAAGCCTGTTGTTTTGGTGTGCAACAAGGCAGACAATCCGGGAGATATGCCGATGGAGGCATATGAATTTTATAATTTAGGTCTTGGCGACCCTATGTGTATTTCTGCAATCAACGCTTTAGGTCTTGGCGATATGCTTGATGAAGTGGTAAAATATTTTCCCGAGGGTGCATCAAATGCTGAGGAAGAGGATATTATAAGAATTGCCGTTACGGGAAGACCTAACGCGGGAAAATCATCTCTTGTTAACAGAATTTTAGGCGATAACCGCGTTATTGTAAGTAATATTCCCGGTACAACAAGAGATGCTATTGATGTTGAATTTGAAAAAGACGGACAGAAATATATTTTTACAGATACCGCAGGACTTCGCAAACGCGGAAAAATTGATGAAAATATCGAACGCTACAGCTCTGTAAGAAGCTTGCTGGCGGTTGACCGCTCGGATGTTGTTGTTATAATGATTGATGCCGAGGAAGGCGTTACAGAGCAGGATACAAAAATTGCCGGCTATGCTCATGACCAGGGCAAGGCTATGATTGTTGTTGTAAATAAATGGGATTTGGTTGAAAAAGAAACCAACACTATGAAGGATTATGAAAAGAAAGTTATGGAAGGCTTTAATTTCATGCTTTATGCACCTATTTTGTTTATGTCGGCAAAGACGGGTTCAAGAGTTGATAAGATTTTTGAAACCATTAAATATGTAAACGAGCAAAACTGTATGAGAATTCAAACAGGTGTTTTGAATGATGTGTTAAATCAGGCGATTTTAAAGGTTCAGCCGCCGTCAGATAAGGGTAAACGCTTGAAAATCCTTTATATGACTCAGGTTGCGGTTAAGCCGCCTACATTTGTGGTATTTGTAAACGATACCGAGCTTGCACACTTTTCTTATATCCGTTATCTTGAAAATCAGATAAGAGAAGCTTTTGGCTTAAAAGGAACACCGCTTAAATTCTTAGTTCGCGAAAAAACACGCGACAAATAATCGGAGGATTTGGTATGACAGCTTTAAAAGTTATATTCATTATGCTGATAGGCTATTTCATCGGCAGCATCAGCAGTGCCATTACAATGGGAAAGCTTTACGGTATTGATATTAAAAAAGTGGGCAGCGGCAACGCAGGTGCAACCAATGTTGCAAGAAGTATTGGAAAATGGCAGGGCGTGGTTGTATTTTTGTTTGATTTTTTCAAAGGTGCGATTGCGGTTCTGATTGCGTCATTTATCTCAAAGGAATATGCGGTTGTGGCAGGACTTTTTGCCATTATCGGGCATAATCTGCCTGTTTATTACAAATTTAAAGGCGGTAAAGGTGTTTCTACAACCTTTGGTGTTTTGCTTGCGATTGATATAAGAATTGCACTTATTATCGGTGCGGGGGTATTGGTGTTGCTTTTTATAACAAAAATAATGTCTTTAAGCAATCTTATGTGCTTTGCATTTTTACCTCTTACTACATATTTTATAAATTCGGGCAGCAATAATATTAATGTTTATATTACTGCGGTGTTTACAGTGCTTATTTATATTACTCACCGCGAGAATATTAAACGGCTGTTGAATGGCACAGAAAACAGATTTGGACAAAAGAAAGCGGAGGATAAAAAATGAAAATTTCAGTTCTCGGTTCGGGAACATGGGGCACGGCATTGGCGATGCTTTTAGAAAAAAACGGCCACAACGTCACACTATGGTCATTTTTTGAAAGTGAGATTGAAGAAATCAGGAAAAACCGTACCCATAAATTTTTAAAAGGCATAAAAGTAAGTGAAAATATCGCACTTACAAGCAATCTTGACCAAGCGACAGATGCCGATATGCTCGTGCTGGCAGTTCCTTCGCACGTTGTAAGAAACACTTGCAGGAGCCTTAAAAAATATGATAATCTTCCTTTGATTGTAAATGTGGCAAAGGGATTTGATGAAGGTACAAACCAAAGACTTTCCGAGGTTATAAAACAAGAGCTTGATGCGGATTGCGTTGTGTTGTCGGGACCTACTCACGCCGAAGAAGTGGCACTCGGAATTCCCACAACAATAGTTGCAGCCTGCGGTGATATAGAAAAAGCAGAACTTGTGCAAAATACATTTATCTGTGAAACTTTCAGAGTTTATACAAATACAGATGTGGCCGGTGTTGAAGTTTGCGGAGCTATTAAAAACGTAATCGCACTTTGTGCCGGAATTTCGGACGGAAGCGGCTACGGCGACAATACCAAAGCAGCTTTAATGACCAGAGGAATTAAAGAAATTTCAAGACTCGGAATAGCACTTGGCGGCAATCTCGAAACCTTTATGGGACTTACGGGTATAGGTGATTTGATTGTTACCTGCACAAGTATGCACAGCAGAAATCGGAGAGCAGGAATTTTAATCGGTCAGGGTAAAAGCCTTGATGAAGCGGTAAGCGAAGTCGGAATGGTTGTGGAAGGTGTTAAAAGCTGTGTATGCACTAAAAAGCTTGCCGATGACCTTGGCATAGAAATGCCGATTGTGAGCACCGCTTATGATATATTGTATAATGGTGTTTCGCCTCAGGATGCGGTGAAAACCTTGATGCTTCGCGAGTCTAAACCTGAATAAAATATTTAAAAAACAAAGAAAAACTTTAAAAAATAGCAAAAACGAGTGATTTTATATTAAAATCACTCGTTTTTGACCTTTTCTGACTAAATGAGAGGGTTGAATTTGTTTTGAAATGATGTATAATAATAGTCAAAGATAGTCAAAGTCAAAAACAAGGAGCAAAAATAATGAAAATCAGCGATATTATAGAACAGTTTATAAAAGAAATGCTTGACGAAGAAGATGGAACAGCTCATTTCCGCCGTTCGGAGCTTGCAAATAGGTTTAACTGCGTGCCGTCGCAGATTAATTATGTAATAAATTCAAGATTTACAAGCAACCACGGATATGTTGTGGAAAGTTACCGAGGCGGCGGAGGAAGCATAAAAATTACAAGAATTCCGATGGATAGGACAGGGTATTTGATGCATATAGTTTTATCGTTGGGAAATTCTATCGGGCAAAATGCCGCACTTACTTTTATAAATAATTTTCTGGACTATAATGCAGTAGATGTAAAACAGGCAAAACTAATGTCGTCGGCGGTGTCGGATAAAGCACTTTCAAGCATTCGTCAGCCGGAAAAAGATATGGTCCGTGCAGATATTTTGAAAAATATGATTATCAGTTTAATGTAATAGGAGGAAACAGGTATGATTTGTCAGATTTGCGGGAAGAATTTAGCTAACATACATTTTAAAACAATAATCAACGGAGTTTTGAGAGAAACTTATATGTGCAGCGAATGTGCTGCCAAAAGACAGAAAGACAGTTTAAACGAAGGAGGAAGCTTTATGCCTTTTTTTGAAAACAAATTTTCGGACAAAGCGGAAAACGTTTTGCGTACTGCAAGTGCAGCGGCAGCAAAATGGGGACACCGCTATGTAGGTACCGAGCATCTTTTATACAGTCTGGCTTTGGATGATGAATCCGTTGCAGGTTCAGTGCTTCAGGAAAATGGGATAACCAAAGAACAGGTGGCACAGAAAATTGCAGAAATTGTAGGAATGAATCCGCAGGGACAGAATGTATTGGGATTTACTCCCAGAGTAAAAAGAGTGATTGAGCTGAGCTATGCGGAAGCGAGAAGATTCGGGCATAGTTATATAGGAACAGAGCATATTCTGATGGCACTTTTGCGTGAGGGCGAAAGTGTTGCATCAAGAATAATTGCGGAGATTTCGGGCGATCGCCAGAAGATATATACCGATGTAGTAAACAGTATCGGAGGCAGTCGGCAGCCTGATGATTTGGACGAACAGACACCTGACCGTCATACAGGCAAAAAGACACCGACACTTGACGAATTCGGACGTGACCTTACCAAAATGGCACAAGACGGCAAGTTTGACCCTGTAATAGGCAGAGATAAAGAAATTGAAAGAGTAATTCAAATTCTTTCAAGAAGAACTAAAAACAACCCTTGCCTAATAGGTGAGCCGGGCGTTGGTAAAACGGCTATTGCAGAGGGATTGGCACAGAAAATATGCTCAGGCAAGGTGCCTGAAATCTTAAAGAACAAGAGGGTGTTTTCACTGGATTTATCCTCTATGATTGCGGGAGCAAAGTACCGCGGCGAGTTTGAAGAACGTCTTAAAAAATGTATGACCGAGATAAAAAATGACGGAAACATCATTATATTTATAGATGAACTTCACACGATTATCGGTGCAGGTGCGGCAGAAGGTGCAATTGATGCATCAAATATCTTAAAGCCGTCGCTTGCCCGCGGTGAAATTCAGATAATCGGAGCAACAACTATCGACGAGTATCGCAAGCATGTTGAAAAAGATGCAGCTTTAGAACGCAGATTTCAGCCTGTAACCGTAGGCGAGCCGACGCCGGACCAGACAGTTATGATTTTGATGGGACTTCGCGATAAATACGAGGCTCACCACAAGGTGGAAATCACAGACGGAGCAATTATTGCGGCGGCAAAGCTTTCATCAAGATATATCACCGACAGATTTTTGCCTGATAAAGCTATTGATTTAATTGACGAGGCAGCATCAAAAGTAAAGCTTGAAACCTGCACAGCACCTGATGACATTTCAGATTTGAAAGACGAGGTTGAAAAATTAAAAGGCGAGAAGGAGGCTTCAATTGCAGCACAGGATTTTGAAAAAGCAGCCAAACTCCGCGACCGCGAAAAAGAACTTTCCGAACAGTTGAAGCAAAGAAAAGACAACTGGCAGAAGGAAACTCAGATTAAGAAAATGCTTGTAACCGAAGAAGATATCGCAGGTGTAATTTCAAGCTGGACAGGAATTCCCGCATCAAGATTAAACGAGGGCGAAAGCCAAAGACTTTTAAAGCTTGAAGAAACACTTCATAACAGAGTTGTGGGACAAAGCGAAGCGGTAACAGCGATTGCAAAAGCAGTCAAACGCGGAAGAACAGGACTTAAAGACCCCAAACGCCCAATCGGTTCGTTTATATTCTCAGGGCCTACCGGAGTTGGTAAAACCGAGCTTTGTAAGGCTCTTGCCGAAGCAGTTTTCGGTGACGAAAACGCTATGGTGAGAATTGATATGTCAGAATATATGGAAAAATATTCGGTATCTCGCTTAGTGGGCTCACCTCCTGGATATGTAGGTTATGAGCAGGGCGGTCAGCTCAGCGAAAAGGTAAGAAGAAATCCCTATTCGGTAGTTTTGTTTGACGAAATTGAAAAAGCTCACCCCGATGTGTTTAATATCCTGCTTCAGATTTTGGAGGACGGAATTTTAACAGATTCGCAGGGCAGAAAAATTGACTTTAAGAATACAATAATAATTTTAACCTCAAACGTAGGTGCATCAAGAATAACCGAAACACCCCGCTCATTCGGATTTTCGGAAAGCGTGGATGCAAAAGCTTCCAATTATACAGAAATAAGAGAAAAGGTGCTTTCGGAGCTTAAAAACACCTTCCGTCCTGAGTTTTTGAACAGAATTGACGATATTATCGTGTTCAAACAGCTTACTCAGGAGGAAATAGAAGAAATTGCTGAGAAAATGCTCAAAAGCTTGATTTTACGTCTTGCGGAAAATGAGATTACGGCAACAGTATCAAAAGCAGCGATAACCGAGCTTGCAAAAACAGGATTTGACCCTGTCTACGGTGCAAGACCGCTAAGGCGTGCCATAACCTCGGGTATAGAAGATATGCTTGCGGAGGAAATGCTTGAAGGCAGCATTAAGAAAGGCGATACAATTGAAGTTGACTTTTTAGACGGAGCATTTAAAGTTAATAAAAAACAGACGGTTTAACCGTCTGTTTTTTGTTTAATGAATAGTGAATAATTTATATTTAATGATAAAAAATCCTTGGGGCGAATCAGACTTGCCCGCGGGGCATTCGTGAATGCCCCTTACAACCCTTCCGTCACACTTTCGTGTGACACCTTCCCTTGCACAGGGAAGGCATTTGTGTGCGGCTTACGCGGAGGTTCCTTACACAGGGAAGGCTTTTTTGTGAATATTGAATAGTCAGCGTGTGAAAATACAGGGAATGGCGGTTTCCGACATTCCCTAAAAAGCCTTCTCCTTGAGGAGAAGGTGGGTTGCGAAGCAACTCGGATGAGGTG
>CAZBJD010000056.1:8820-9805 GCA_964492155.1 uncultured Eubacteriales bacterium | reverse complement strand
TACGGTCTTGTAAAGCAAGACGGTTATTCGCTTGTTCCCACAAGCCTTTATTTAAAAGGTTCGTATGTAAAGATTGAAGTGGCACTGGCAAAGGGTAAAAAGCTTTATGACAAGCGTGAAACCGAAGCCAGAAAGCAGGCAAAACGCGATATGGAAAGAGCAGTGAAAAACAGATAAACTTACCGTTGACAAAATGCTTTTGTTATATTAAAATAGTATAAAATCGCCTTGCGGTTTTATACAATAACTATTCGATATAATAATATGGGGGTGCAATGGTTTCGACGGGGATTAAGAGCTCGGTATTGCAGGTAGATGTGCACAGCATCTTAAAAATGTGCAATTAAATTTTAAACGCTAACAAAAATTTAGCTTACGCTGCCTAATTAACGGCGGCCGTCTTACTCTCTGATACTGCGGCAGAGTTTAAGGCGTCAATTTACGCAGTGAACATGAATTTGTGATGCTTTTAGCAAATCAGGTATAAAAAGCTATGTCCCGAAGGGCTTCGTTTACGGTGCCCCGAAGGAAAGAATTCTAATCCGTAAACTAAACCTGTAGACGTGCCGAAGGACAAATTTTCGGACAGGAGTTCAATTCTCCTCATCTCCACCATGAAAAAGAGATAATTTTACTGTCGGTAAAATTATCTCTTTTTCAGTTATATTTGCCTTGCGGCAAGTGATATTGCTTTGCAGTTATATTTGGCTATCGCCAAGTGCTATTGTGCTTTGCACAGTTATTGGCAAATATAATATAACTGCAAGTTTAACTTGCAATAACATTTTTGATTTATCAAAAATAACACTCCATCGAAGATGGAATATCACTCACAGTAAAATTATATCGTTCTTACAGAAAGCAAAAGACACCGAAAGGTGTCTTTATTGTTTTAGAGAATTGTCGGCATGCGAAAACGCTGGGAATGGCGGTTTCTGACATTCCGTAGGCGGTGCACCGTAAACACTGCCCCCTATAACAACCC
>CAZBJD010000056.1:0-8720 GCA_964492155.1 uncultured Eubacteriales bacterium | reverse complement strand
TTCCGTCACACTTTCGTGTGACACCTTCCCTTGCACAGGGAAGGCAATTGGTGTGCGGCTTACGGGGAGTCCCTTACACAGGGAAGGCGTTTGGCGGGCGGTTTGCGGGGAGTCCCTACAACACCTCACCACCGCCTTGCGGCGGAGCCTCTCCTCAAGGAGAAGCCGATGTTGGGGCAGTTCTTTGGGGTATAAAACAGGTTTCATTTCAAGGAGAAGCCATTGTTGAGGGCATTCGTGAATGCCCCCTATAACAACCCTTCCGTCACACTTTCGTGTGACACCTTCCCTTGCACAGGGAAGGCAATTGGTGTGTGGCTTACGGGGAGTCCCTTACACAGGGAAGGCGTTTGGCGGGCGGGCGTGGAAACCCGCCCCTACTATTCCCTGAAAATCCCGCCCCTGCGATGTTTTATCTTCAAATCAAAAGAAATTCAACCAAAGTTGAATTTCCGCCACAATTATTCACTATTTCTTCTTCACTATTCACTGATTTCGGAATGACACACAGGTCATTCCCTACGTTTCCGCACGCTGACTATTTGCCCTACATTCTATTGCAGCAACGTTCCGATGAGCAGTGAGAGCCCTGTGCAGCCGTCCATCTCACCTGTTTTGAAACCAATATCGCAGTCGGCACAGGCGGAAAGCATTTGCTCTAAAAACTTTTCAGAAAATTTCTTATCAAATTCTGCGTATTTTTTCTGAGTAAAGGGACGAAGCCCAAGTTTTTCCGAAATCTGCGTAAGCGGCTTGCCTTCCGATTTTAAAATTTTATATTCCAAAACTCCGCTGATATTTCGCATAAGCGCACCGTTGATATAAACGGGTTCTTCCTTTTCACGCATCAGCGAATTTAAAATTTCAAAGGCTTTGTCGCGGTTTTTATACATCGCGGCATCCAAAAGTTCAAAAACTTTTGAATCGACGGTGCGGGTTACAACCGCTTCTATGCTTTGGTTTGTTATTTTTTTTGTTTTTAATTCGTAAGAAGCAAGCTTTTCGATTTCGCTTAAAAGCTTTGTCATATCAGAGCCTGCAAACTCCAGGAGATAACTTGATGTTTCTTTATCAATTTCATAGCCTTTTTTCTTAAAAACATTGGAAATCCACGAAATAAGGCTTGGTGCTTTTTGCTTTTCAAACACGCAGGTTGTGCATTTTGCACTTAACAGCTTGAAAATTTTGCTTGTTTTTTTAATACTTCCGCACACAAATACAACATAGGTGAAGGGCGGCATATCTTCAAGCATTTCTTCCAATAGTCTGTATGAATCTTCCTTGATTTCAGCGGAAAAATCCCTTGAGGAAACCACCACCATACGCTTGTCCGAAAATACCGGCATTGCTTCAACGCTTTCCTGAAATCTGTTGAGCTCGTCGCAAAAAAGACGAGTGTAGTTAAACTCGTCATTTTCAACTAATTCTTTTTTTAAGGCGTTTACATAAAAATCCGAAAGATACACTTCCTCGCCGTAAAAAAAGTATAAATTATCAAACTTTTTGTCCTTTAAAGCTTTTTTAACGGTTTCCATTATGAAACAAAGTCCTCGGGTTTGGGAAGATTGTTGAATTTTGCGATAATTGCATCAACAATTCTTTTTGATGCAGTACCGTCACCATAGGGGTTTGCGGCACGAGCCATTTTAGCGTAAGCATTTTTGTCGTCAAGCAATTCTTTTGCCAGCTTTAAGATAACTTCTTTTTCAACGCCTGCGATTTTAACTGTTCCTGCTTCAACTGCTTCGGGACGCTCGGTTTCGGTACGGAGCACCAGAACAGGCTTTTTAAGGCTTGGAGCTTCTTCCTGAATTCCGCCTGAGTCTGTCATAACCATATAGCATCTGTTCATTGCGTTGTGAAGCTCTTCAACGTCCAGCGGTTCAATAATATGAACGTTGTCAAGACCCGATAAAACCGAGTATGCAACTTCGCGTACTGCGGGATTCATATGAATGGGATACACAATTTCAACATCTTTATAGCTTGCGGCAATTTCCTTCAAAGCCTCACAGATGTTGTGCAGAGGCTGACCTAAATTTTCACGTCTGTGAGCGGTAACCAAAATTACACGCTTGTTGTCAAAATCAAGGCTTTTTAAGGTTTCGTCGGCAAACTCATAGTCTTGGCGGACTGTGGTTTTAAGTGCGTCAATTACTGTGTTGCCTGTGATATAAATGTCTTTTTCATCAAATCCTTCACGAAGGAGATTACCCTTGTTTTTGGCAGTTGGCGAAAAGTGCATATCCGTCATCTGACCGGTGAGCTTTCTGTTCATCTCCTCGGGGAACGGCGAGTATTTATCGTATGTACGAAGACCCGCTTCAACGTGACCTACCGAAATCTGATTGTAAAATGCAGCGAGGGCACCGACAAAGGTTGTTGAAGTGTCACCGTGAACAAGCACGATGTCGGGGTTTTCTTTTTTCATAACTTCGTCAAGACCTGAAAGTGCATTTGTTACAATGCTCACCAATGTCTGACGGTCTTTCATAATATTTAAATCATAATCGGGAGTAATGTCAAAAATTTCTAAAACCTGGTCAAGCATCTGACGGTGTTGGGCGGTTACTGCCACAACGGACTGAATTCCGTCGGTCTTTTCAAGCTCTTTTACCAGAGGTGCCATCTTGATAGCCTCGGGACGTGTTCCGAAAATTGTCATAACCTTAATCATAATTATTTATCCTTTCTTTCTTTGAAAAAGTATATGCTGATAAGCATCGCAAAAAGCGCTGCCGCAAGCAAAAGTATCGCACGGAGTGCACCGAAGCCTGTTAAAACGATTGCGGAAAGTCCCAAAACTGCGGAAATTCCGTACAAAATCAGGACTGCCTGCTTTTGCGAAAATCCCATATCCACCAGCTTGTGGTGAAGATGTCCGCGGTCGGGTGCCATAACAGGTTTTTTATTTTTAATTCTTCTTAAAATCGCAACGGCTGTATCAAAAATCGGGAGTGCCAAAAGCAAAAGCGGAACTGCAAAGGAAATAACTGCGTAGCCTTTGAAAAGTCCCTCAATTGAAATGCAGGCAAGCAGAAATCCCAAAAAGTTTGAGCCTGAATCTCCCATAAAAATTGATGCGGGATTGAAGTTGTATGGTAAAAAACCCACACACGCACCTGCGATGCAGGCGGTTAAAATTGCGATGTTGGTTTCGGATACCATAAGTGCGATTACCAGAAGGCACACCGATGAAATTGAAGCAATACCTGCTGCCAGACCGTCAAGCCCGTCAATTAAGTTAACTGCGTTGGTAATTGCAACAATCCACACAACCGTTATGGGGATTGAAAGATTTCCGAGCAGTAAATAGTCGCTTGAGGAAAACAACAGGGGGTTTGTGAAAATCTCAATTCTCACGCCTGCGAGAGCTACAATCAACGCCGCCAAAATCTGTATTAAAAGTTTTTTCCAGGCTTTTATTGGCTTTCTGTCGTCCAAAACGCCCATAATTACAATTAAAACCGAGCCTGCAACAATTCCGATAATTTCAGGGGTTAAAACCACAAAGCAGATTACCGAGATTACAAATCCCAAAAATATTGCAACGCCCCCAAGTCTGGGAATGGGCGTTTTATGCATTCTTCTTGCGTCTTTAGGCACATCGATTGCACCGATTTTGTACGCAAGCTCCCTTGCAAAGGGGGTTGATGCAAATGACGCCAAAAATGCCACCACGAAGGCAAGAACAACAAGCAAACTTATGTTCATACGATAAAGCCCACTTTCTCATATACATCTTTTAATGTTTTTTCGGCAATGACACCTGCTTTTTCTGCACCGTTTCTGATTATATTCATAAGGTAGTCTTCGTTTTCCATTAATTCGTTGTACCTCTGCTGAACAGGGCGAAGTTCGTCGATTACAACCTCGGCAACTGCCTTTTTAAAGTCGCCGTAGCCTTTGCCTTCAAATTCTTTTTCAGCGTCGGAAACCGATTTTCCCGTTACTGCACAATAGATTGACAAAAGGTTGTTAATTCCGTGTCTGCCGTCTTCCTGCTTAACATAGCCAAGTGAGTCTGTTACGGCTTTTTTGATTTTTTTGAGAATTACATTTTCGTCTTCCAAAAGCGAAATGCTGCCGTTTGGCTCTGATTTTG
Organism: uncultured Eubacteriales bacterium; assembly: GCA_964492155.1. GTDB lineage: Bacteria > Bacillota > Clostridia > RGIG6154 > RGIG6154 > RGIG2094. The sequence continues at coordinate 4,615 of CAZBJD010000056.1, read as the reverse complement.
ACATTTTCTTTTCAGGGTCCTGCAAGTCCATAATTCTTGCACCTACTTTTCCGATAAATGGGTCGGGCACTGTGAAGGTATCGCCGTAAATTGTGTTAAAGCGTTCTGCAATATCACGGGCGATTTCGAGGTGCTGCTTCTGGTCGTGACCTACGGGAACAAGGTCTGCCTGATAAAGCAGAATATCTGCCGCCATCAAAACAGGGTAAGTGTAAAGACCTGCGTTGATATTGTCTGCGTGACGCTGCGATTTTTCTTTAAACTGAGTCATTCTGTTCAGCTCGCCCATATATGTGTAGCAACCCAAAACCCACGAAAGCTGGGCATGTGCCGGCACGTGAGACTGAATAAAATGTGTGCATTTATCGGGGTCAAGTCCGCAGGCAATGTACTGAGCCAGAAGCTTTAAGCTGTTTTCTCTTAAGGTTTCAGGGTCTTGCCTTACGGTTATTGAATGTAAATCCATTACTGCAAAAATACAGTTGTATTCATCTAAAAGTTTTGTCCAGTTCTTGAGTGCACCCAGATAGTTGCCGAGTGTAATCTGACCTGACGGCTGCACTCCGCTGAAAATAGTTTTTTTCATAATTTTACTCCTAAAAATATAATGAATAGTGAATAATTGAAGACGGAACGCCACGCGGGGCGTTCCCTACTTCACGCTCAATTCTAAAATATATCTCCCAAAAGCTCGATGCCTGTGATGATATCTTCTTCTGTGGGTACAGAGTAGTTAAGTCTGAAGGTGCTTTGGGGAACGGAAGTGTCAATCATAAATGTGTAGCCCGGTATGTAAGCAACCTTTTTCTCAACTGCTTTCGCAAGAAGCTCTTTTGTATCCACATCTTTGTTTACGTTGCACCACATAAAAATACCGCCGTCGGGGTTGGTGTGTGTAATATATTCAGGTAAGTATTTATCAATGCAGTCGCTCATAAGCTGAGCCTTTTTGCCATATAAATCGCAACAGTTTTTGATATGCCCGTCATATCCGTCCCATGCTAAAAATTCTGCGGCAACAATCTGCGAAAGCATTGTTGTATGAACGTCTACAACCTGCTTTGCAACAACCATTTTTTCCAAAATCGGCTTTGGTGCAACCGCAAAGCCTACACGAAGTCCCGGTGACAAAATCTTTGAGAACGAGCCTGCGTAAATAACTCTGCCCTCGGCATCCAAAGACTTCATTGTGGGAACTTCTTCCCCTTTGAAACGAAGCTCGCCGTACGGGTTATCTTCAATAATCATAAAGTCATACTTGTGAGCAAGAGCCAAGATTGCCTTTCTCTTAACTTCCGTCATTGTTGTTCCCATAGGATTCTGGAATGTGGGGATTGTGTATAAAAGCTTAACGTTGTTTTCTTTGAGCAATTTTTCAAGCTTTTCCAGATTTATACCGTCGTTTTCAAGTTCTACGCCCATAACCTTTGCATTGTATGACTTGAACACGTTTAATCCGCCTACAAATGTAGGAAGCTCGCACAATACAACGTCACCCTCGTTTAAAATGCTTCTTGCAAGTAAATCTATTACCTGTTGACCGCCTGAGGTTACCATAACGCCGTTTTCTTTAAGGTTCATTCCCATTTTTTTAACCTTTTGCTGCAGGCGTTCAACCAAAACGCCATACCCGTCTGTTACGCCGTACTGAAGGGCAAGCCCTGTAGTTTCGGTAAGAGCCTTGTCGATTGTTTTATTTATAAAATCCACCGGCAGGGTTGAAAGTGCGGGAAGTCCTCCTGCGAAGGTTATAAGGTCTTTGCCTTGTGCCATTTTCAAAACTGCGCGGATAGCAGAGCCTTCCAAATCATTCATTTTGTTTGAAAAAGTATATTCCATAGTAAAAAGTCCTTTCTTACATAGTTACCTAAAGCATATTTTACCACACAATTAATATTTTTACAAGTAAAACTTGACAATCTGTTATTTTGTGGTACAATACTAATTAGCACTCAAAGTGCGAGAGTGCTAAAATGCAGCAGCAGTTGGTTGCGGGAAACACTGCGAAGCCCTGCTGAAAAAGCATAACCAATGTGCAACGGTAATTGCATATTGAGAGCGACGAAGGAGCGATACTATGAAACAATTTAAGTCAGAATCAAAAAGATTATTGGATTTAATGATTAACTCAATTTACACAAACAAGGAGATTTTTCTGCGTGAGCTTATCTCAAACGCGTCTGATGCCATAGACAAGCTTTACTACATTTCCCTTTCTGATGAAAATATCAAGTTTAACAGGGAAAATTTCTATATAAGAATTGCACTTGACAAGTTTGCAAGAAAAATCATCATCACCGACACAGGTATCGGTATGACTGAAGAAGAACTTGAGAAAAATCTCGGAACCATTGCAAAAAGCGGTTCTTTTGCTTTTAAAAACGAAAACGAAAAGGTTGACGATGTTGACATTATCGGTCAGTTCGGCGTTGGTTTTTATTCAGCATTTATGGTTGCGGACAAAATCACAGTTGAAAGCAAAAGCTTTAATTCGGAAACTGCCTTTAAATGGGAGTCGAAGGGTTCTGAGGGTTACACTGTTGAGCCTTGCGATAAAGAGGATGCGGGCACTGTTATAACTCTGCATATAAAGCCCAACACAGATGAAGAAAATTATGATGAATTTTTAGAAGAATACACAATCAGGAGTCTTGTTAAAAAGTATTCCGATTACATTAAATACCCCATTAAGATGCTTACTTCAAAAAAGACACCTAAAGAGGGTGCCGAGGGCGAATTCGATGTTACCTATGAGGACGAAACTTTAAACTCGATGGTGCCGATATGGAGAAAGGGCAAATCCGAAGTAACAGATGAAGAATACGGGGAGTTTTACAAATCAAAATTCCACGATTATGAAGCACCTTTAAAAACAATCAGAACATCGGCAGAGGGCAGTGCAAGCTACACCGCTTTGATGTTTATCCCCAAAAGAGCACCTTATGATTATTACACAAAAGAGTTTGAAAAGGGCCTGGCACTTTATTCAAACGGTGTTATGATTATGGAAAAATGTGCAGACCTCCTTCCCGATTATTTCAGCTTTGTAAAGGGATTGGTTGATTCTGCGGATTTATCGCTTAACATTTCAAGAGAATTATTGCAGCACGACCGTCAGCTTAAAATTATTGCATCGCGTCTTGAAAAGAAAATTAAGGACGAGCTTCTTTCCATGCAGAAAAATGACCGTGAAAATTACGAGGAATTTTACAATGCTTTTGCCCGTCAGCTTAAATTCGGGGTTTACAACGGCTTCGGTCAGAACAAAGAAGTGCTTCAAGACCTTTTGATGTTTGTTTCATCTTATGAAAACAAGCTTACAACCTTAAAAGAATATGTAACACGTATGAAAGAGGACCAGAAGGTTATTTACTACGCATGCGGTGAAACTGCGGATAAAATTTCAAGACTTCCTCAGGCTGAAAGCATATTGGAAAAAGGCTACGAAATCCTTTATCTTACAGAAGATGTTGATGAATTTGCACTGAAGATGCTGTTCAATTACGAAGAAAAAGAATTCAAGTCAATTTCATCAAGCGATTTGGACCTTCGTTCCGATGAAGAAAAGGATGCAGAGAAAAAGGCGATTGAGGACAACAAGGAGCTTATTGATTTTATTAAGGAAAGCCTTTCGGGTAAGGTTGAAAATGTTAAGCTTACAAACAAGTTAAAATCGCACCCTGTGTGTATCACAAACGAGGGCGAGCTTTCTGTGGAAATGGAGAAGGTTTTGAACAAAATGCCTGACTCAAACGGCATCAAGGCACAGAAGGTTCTTGAAATTAATTTAAATCACGAGGTTTTCGGAAAGCTTAAGAGTCTTTACGGAGAGGATAAGGAAAAGGTTAAAAAGCTGGCAGAGGTTTTGTACGGCGGTGCACTTTTGATTGAGGGACTCACAATTGAAAATCCCGTGGACTTTGCAAACAACATCTGCGACCTTATTAAATAGTATGAAAATAAAAGAAGTAATAATTGTTGAAGGAAAATATGATAAAATAAAGCTTGATTCGCTTATTGACGCAACTGTTATATCGGTTGACGGGTTTAGGCTTTTTAAGGATAAAGAGAAAAAAGAGCTTATTAAAATGTACGCCGAAAAAAGAGGAATTGTTATTTTGACAGATTCCGATTCGGCAGGCTTTTTGATAAGAAATCACTTAAAAGGCTGGGTTGACCCGAAATTTATCAAAAATGCCTATATTCCTGAAATTCCGGGCAAGGAAAAGCGGAAAGTTAAACCCGGCAAAGAGGGGCTTTTAGGCGTTGAGGGTATGACAAAAGAAGTTATTGCAGATGCACTCGGTAAGGCGGGTTGTTCCGAGAGCGAAAGGCAGGATTTGACCCCTGTTACAAAAACCGATTTGTTTTTGCGGGGACTTTCGGGGAGTGAAAATTCCGAGAATTTAAGGCAAAAATTTATGAAAGAAGCGGGTTTTCCTTCAAAATTATCTGCAAACGCATTTTTAGAGGCGGTAAATTCATTTCTCGGAAAAGAGGGATTTGAAGAAGTTTTAAATAAAATAAAAGGGGAAGTTTAAAAATCCCCAAACGGATGGTAAAGGAGCTGTCTCAATAATCATTTTCTTTGTATAAATATTCAAAATCGTAGGGG
>CAZBJD010000055.1:0-9812 GCA_964492155.1 uncultured Eubacteriales bacterium | reverse complement strand
TAAGCTCAGGCGGAGTGTCCTCCAAAACTGTGTGAATTGCATCGCAAATCTGAAGCACAGGTTCTTCCAATGCCTCAAAGGTTTCCTCGGAGGTGATTGTAATTGTTTCGGGAAGACCGGTAACAAGGCTTCTGCCCTTAAATGTGCAGCTTACAGGTTCTTCTCTGAAATAAACGCTGCCGATTTGCATTTTTATGTCTTCGGCAGTTCTTTCGCCGATTGCAACAGAGTATTTCTTTCTTATATATTTAATAATAGCATCGTCAAACTTGTCGCCTGCACATTTGATGGATGTGCTTGTAACAATGCCGCCCAGAGAAATGACAGCAATGTCGGTTGTTCCGCCGCCAATGTCAACAACCATTGAGCCGTAAGGCTTTGTAATATCAATTCCTGCACCGATTGCGGCAGCGATAGGTTCTTCGATAAGATGAACTGTTCTTGCACCTGCGTGCATACAAGCGTCAATAACTGCACGCTGTTCAACCTCGGTTACTCCGCTTGGAACACACACAACAACACGGGGTTTGAAAAGCTTTGAAGCGTTAACCTTGTCCAGAAAATATTTAAGCATTTTTTCTGTGGTTTCGTAGTCGGAAATAACGCCGTCACGCAGGGGACGGATTGCAATAATGTTGCCGGGAGTTCTTCCGATCATTTCCTGAGCTTCAATTCCAACCTTCAAAACCTTTTTTGTTGTGCCGTCAAGAGCAACAACAGACGGCTCTCTGATTACAATGCCTTTATCCTTTACATAAACCAAAACTGTTGCAGTTCCAAGGTCAATTCCTATGTCTGTTCCGACACCGAACAGATTTTTGAAAAAATCAAACATAATTTCGCTCCTTTTAGTCGCTTTGTGTTTATTATATATATTATACCTTATTTTTGAAAAAAAGCAACAATTTTATTTGCAGTAATAGGGTGTTTTAAATGGGAAATATACTGATTTGGCTAAAAAATTTATATATTCGGATATTTTTCCCTACAGACGAAGGGTTGCGTGTTGATTTTTTAAAATAGTTATGATAAAATATAAAAAAACTTTAAGGAGATGAATATAATGAAAAAAGCAGTTTCTTTATTGCTTGCGGCGATGATGGTGCTGGCGTCGGTTTCCTGCTTTGCTGCAACACCTGAGGCTACTGTTCATGAAGTTCAAAACAACGTTTATATCGAAGGAAAAGTGGATGAATTCATTGAAGATGAACCGTTGGTTATTACTCTTGAAGATGCTGAAGGAAAAATGGTTTATATTTCCGAGTACGAGATTGACGCTACAGGCAAATATGCAATCAAATTTAAATATAACAAAAGTCTGAGCGGTCTTAAGCTTAATTTAAGATATGGCGATGAATTGGTTACAGATTCTGCAGTTACGGCTACTGCTACAAGCCAGATTGTGGAAGCAGATGTTTTTGTTACAGATGAAAACGACAGAAGCTATGATGAAGCTGTTGACAAAACAAAGACCGAATTTTATTTTGGCACAACTGTCAACGACTATCTGGGCACTGTTGAGGGTTTGCCCGAGCACACATATGTAAGTGATTACTCTGTATCCGATCGCGAGGGATTAAAGGCAGTTGTAAACATTAAAAATAAATATGCAGACGAAGAAAATATTTCTGTTATGGTAGCGGCTTATGATGAAAACAACAAGCTTTTGGATTGCAAGGTGGAAGATGTTGCAACAGAGTATGGCGAAGACGGAAAAATTCAGGCGGTTGATTCAACAGTAATCGATGTTCCTGAAAATACCGTTACGGCAAAAGCGTTTTGCTGGAGCTCTGCATCAAATCTTATTCCCTTGGGCGAGCAGGCTGACGGAAGTCTTGATAAAATAGATATTTTCTGTATCGGCGACTCTTTCTGTCAGGGCTATGGCAGACGTTTCTATCCCGAAAGCGGCTGGGGTGAGCATCTTATTGATTACTTCAACACAAAATATATAACAGTTACAAACTATGGTACATCAGGAGCATGGGCACAGTCTGTTTTAAGCAATGAAAACGACCCTGTATATCAGGCAAATGTTGCGGCAGGTAACAAACCTACTTCAGGAATGTACGGCTGGGGTGACTGGGATGAAATGGAAAATGATTCAAAATTCAGCAAAGGCGACTATGTTATAGTATCACTTGGTCTTAATGATTCGGGAAAACCGGGTCCCGACGGAATGCTTGCAGTTGACTGGTACGGACTTGGCATCGAAGAAATGATTAAAAGATGTGAAGAAAAAGAAGTAAACCTTATTCTTTGCTCGGCAATGCTTCGTGCAAATGCAGTAGCACCGGCTGCGACAAAAGAGCTTATTGCAAGAACCGAAGAAATTGCAAAAAAGTATAATGTTACTTATTTAGATGTTAACGATGCTTTGGAAAAGCAGTATGCAGAAGAATTCGGGTACTTAGAGGATGCGACCGCAATTGAAAATGCAATTTATTCAAAGTACTATCTTTACAGAGATGCGTTTAAAGACGAAAATCACGAGTTTTATTTAACTGATGATGAGCGTGCCAACCATGCACAGGATGCAATGAAAGACGACCACACAACAGGCAAAAACTCTCACCCGAACTTAAGAGGTGCCGACAATATGGCACGTCAGATTGCAGAGCTTCTTAAAGACACTGATTCGAATTTAAGATTTTATGTAAGATGAGATAAAAAAGCTGTAAAAACCTGCGGGTTTTACAGCTTTTTTTTATTTTACCAAAAACATATTGATTTTTTATCAAAATATTGTTATAATTAAAGAAGATTACCAAATAGGGGGAAGAAAAAATGAAAAGATTATTATCTTTAATGCTTGCGATAGCCGTGGTTTTAACCTCTGTTGCAGCATTTGCAGAACCTTTGGCTACAAAGCACGAGGTGCAGAACAATGTATACGTTGAAGGTACGGTTGGCGGATATGTTGCAGGCGGGAAGCTGCGTCTTACAATTACAGACGGCGAAGATGTTGTTTATGTTGGCGAGTATGCCGATGCAGTTAAGGGCGACGGCAGCTATGCTATCAAATTCAAACATACAGGCGACCTTTCTAATGCTGAAATCAACGTGAAATACGCTGCTGAAGACGTTACTTCTTCAACAGTTGAAGCTACCGCTACAACGGCAGTTTTGGAAGCAGAAGTTATGGTTACAGATTCATCTGACCGTGCGTTTGATTCAGATGTTGACCAGTCAATTCCGTCACATACTTTTGCGGAAGACACAACAACAAATAGTGCTCTTGGCGAAACATATACTTTAAACGAGCACACATATCAGTCAGATTACGAAGTTCCCGAAAGAGAAGGCTTGAAAGCGGTTGTAAATCTTAAGAATAAATATGCGTATGAAACCGAGTTTACTCTTATGGTTGCGGCTTACGACGAAAACAAAAAATTGCTTGACTGCAAGATTGACACAATCGAAGCAGCTTATGGTGAAAACGGCGAAGCGATTGTTTATGACTCAGCAGTTATTAACGTTCCCGAGGGAACAAAATATGCAAAGGCATTCTGCTGGAGCGCTGCAAACCTTATTCCTTACGGAAAAGAAGCTGACGGTGAACTTCCTGTTGTGGATATATTCTGCGTTGGCGACTCAACAGGTGATACATGGCTCAGGAGATGGTATCCGCAGGCAGGCTGGGGTACATATCTGCAGGACTACTTAAATGCTGATTATGCAAAAGTATATTATGGTGAAAACGGAAAAACCTATTGCACATCAGGTGCATGGGCACAGTCGATTTTAAATAATCCTAATGACTCGCTTTATGGCAGCGGTAGTTTCTGGGGTGCAAACAATTGGGGCAAAATGGAAGCAAACGAGAGATATTCAGAAGGTGACTATGTTATAGTTTGCCTTGGTATCAATGACCAGTCTAAACAAGATGCAGACGGCAAATACACAAGTCTTCAGTGGTATGAAATGGGCATTGAAGAAATGATTAAGAGAACAAAGGCAAGCAAGACAAATATTATTATTTGTTCAGCAATGCCAAATGGCAGCACAACTTTACATTCAGGAAGAGCTACATTTAATGCTGCAGCAAAAGCCATTGCAGATAAATACGGGGTTCCATATCTTGACTTCAGTGAAAAAATGATGGAAGTTTATTCCGAATTTGAAACTGCGTCAGAAGTTCTGCAGAATTATTACTTGGACAGAGACACATTAATGGCAGATCCCGAGTCTAATCCTTTAGGGTTTGGATTAACTGCTGATGAAATCGCAAACCATGGTAATGAATCTATCAGAGGTATACTTAATACTCAAGACGGCAATTACTATTATACAAAGTCAGATGGTACAAGTTCAATAACTGACGGTGATGATTCAACTCACCCGAACATCAGAGGTGCAAACCTTGCTTGCCAGAAGATTGTTGAATGTTTGAAAGAAAGCGATTCACCTTTAAGATTTTATGTAAAATAAGTTAGGATCGGGGCATTTGCCCCGATTTTTCTAATTTGTAGGAAATTACAACTTTTAAGTTGTAATGACGGAAAATCATAAAAGTCTACCTCGAAAATGTGAGCAACGCGAACATTAGTTGCCGAAGGCGACTTTTTTAATGTCAGCAAGATGCACACTCTTGCAAAAATCAGGCTTTCGTGGTAAAATAGATACAAATCTTTAAATCGGGGTGGTAAAATGTCGATAAAGCAGAATATTGAATTGATTAAATCCGAAATCGGCGATGCGGAGCTTATCTGCGTCAGTAAGTATCACACCGAGGAAGAAATTATGGAAGCATATAATGCAGGCGTGCGTGACTTTGGTGAAAACAAGGTTCAGGATATGGTTAAAAAGCAGGAAAACCTGCCCAAAGATATCAGATGGCATTTAATCGGGCATCTTCAGACCAATAAGGTTAAATATATAATCGGTAAAACCTGCCTTATTCAGTCGGTTGACCGATTTGAATTGGCAGAGCTTATTGACAAAAAGTCAAAAGAGATGGGTTTAATAACAGATATTTTGGTTCAGGTAAATTCCACGGGAATTGAGTCAAGATTTGGTGTAGAGCCTGAAAAAACCCTTGATTTTATAAAAGAAATTTCCGCTTTTGAAAATATAAGAGTAAACGGTCTTATGGGAATGGCTCCCGTTTGCGATGACCCAAAGCCTTATTTTGAAAACTTAAAAAAGCTTTTTGATAAGTGCAAAGCACATAATCTTTTAAAAGGCGATATACTTTCAATGGGTATGAGCGGCGATTATAAATCCGCAACAGAGTGCGGCTCAACTATGGTAAGAATAGGCAGTAAAATTTTCACACAGATTTGAAAGGAGTAAAATTATGAAATACGTTGTATTTTTAGGCGATGGTATGGCAGATTTCGCCGTTAAAGAATTAGATGGCAAAACGCCGTTAGAGGTTGCAAATAAACCCAATATGGATTTTCTGGCATCAAAGGGTGTAACAGGTATGATTAAAACTGTGCCCGACGGTATGAAGCCGGGCAGCGATGTTGCAAATCTTGGTGCAATGGGATTTAATCCGCAAAAGTATTACACAGGCCGTTCGCCTTTGGAGGCAGTAAGCGTGGGCATTAAGCTTGATGATACCGACATTACATTCAGAGTTAATCTTGTAACACTTTCCGATGAAGAAAATTACGAAGACAAAACAATGATTGATTATTCTTCGGATGAAATTACCACAGAAGAAGCAAGAATTCTTATTAACGACCTTGCGAAAGAGCTTGATACAGATGTTCATAAATTCCATCCGGGGTTTTCATACCGCCATATTTTAGTATGGCACGGCGGAAATCTTGATTTCGATTTAACACCGCCCCATGACATCAGCGGTAAAAAAATCACAGATTATCTGCCGAAGGGCAAGGATAGTGCAGTTTTGGTTGACTTTATGAAAAGAAGCTGCGAATTTTTACAAAATCATCCTGTAAATAAGGCAAGAATTGAGAAAGGACTCCGACCTGCTGCAAGCATCTGGCCGTGGGGTGTGGGTAAAAAAGCAACACTTCCTGAATTCACCGAAATGCGCGGACTTAAAGGTGCGGTAGTTTCTGCGGTTGACCTTTTAAAAGGCATTGGTATGAGTGCAAATATGACATGCCCCGATGTGATTGGAGCAACAGGTAATATTCACACCAATTTTGACGGGAAAGCACAGGCAACAATTGATTTGCTTGCAGACCATGACTTTGTTTATGTTCATGTTGAAGCACCCGACGAGTGCGGTCACAGAGGCGAAATTGAAAACAAGGTTAAGTCAATTGAGCTTATTGATGATAAAATTATTAAGCCGGTGCTGGATTATTTAAATAAATCGGGTGAGGATTACAAGGTTTTGGTTATGCCTGACCATCCTACACCGCTTTCGATTATGACTCACGTTTCGGACCCTGTTCCTTTCATTATGTATCAGAAAAGCGATGAAAAAGAAAATGAGATTAAGGTTTATACAGAAGAAAATTGCAAAAAAAGCGGAATTTTCTATGCCGACGGATATAAGCTTATGGACGATTTTATCGGATAATTGTAAAGAGGATGTAAAAAAACACCCAAAAATCAAAAATTTATAAATAAGATTTAGGGGCTGTCTCAACAATCACTTTCTTTGTATAAATATTCAAAATCGCAGGGGCAAATCAGACTTGCCCGCGGGGCATTCGTGAATGTCCTCTGCAAGCGGAATAAATATACATAAGTTTGAGTTGTTAAGACAGCCTCTTTTTCATTCCCTTTGCACCAAAAAACAAATTATAAAATTATTTCAAAATTATTCTCTGTTTTCTTTGTTTTCATTATTTTTCTGGTTGTTTTTCTGCTCTTTGTTTTGCTGCTTGTTCTGATTTTTGAATTCTTTGTTCTTTTCCATTTCTTAACCCTTCTTTCCCTGAGAAAATTTATATATATAAAGGTCATATAACCGTTAATTATTTTTTCCCCAAATAAAATATTTATTAATAAATTTTAAATGTTAATTTTTATGAAATTTTGATTAAAATTATTGATTTTTACTGCGTTTTAGTGTATAATATGATGGGTTTACGTTTTGATGGTGCTTTTTGGTGAAAGGCACCTTTAAAATACAGAATACTAATTGCTTAAAAAGGAGGCTAAAGCATGGCAGGAATATCCAACTGGTTTGTTGTGGCAATGGGGCTCGGAACAACTTTTATCGGTCTTATCTGCATAATTCTTCTTTGTACTGTCTTGGGAATTGTGTGCAAAAACCTTGTTAAAGAAGAACCGAAGGCTGAAAGTGTTGCAGCAGCACCTGCAGCACAAAGTAATTTACCGATGCCTGAAAACAAACAGGAAATTGTAGCTGCAGTTTGTGCAGTTATTGCGGAAGAGCTTGGCACAGATGTATCGGCACTTAAGGTAGTATCATTTAAAAGAGTTTAATTTTGGAGGTAACTAAAAATGAAAAAGTACAACGTAAATGTTAATGGAACAAATTATGAAATCGCAGTTGAATTAATCAGCGAAACAGAAGCAAAGGCAGCTCCCGCTCCCGCAGCAGCTCCTGCACAGGCAGCAGCTCCCGCAGCAGCACCTGTTGCAAACGGCGAAGGCGAAAAGGTTGAAGCTCCTATGCCGGGCAATATCTTAGATATCAAGGTTCAGGTAGGCGACAGCGTTAAAGCAGGTCAGGTACTTATGATTTTGGAAGCTATGAAAATGGAAAACGAAATTATGGCAGGCGTAGACGGCGTTATTACATCTGTTGGCGTTACAAAGGGCAGCGTAGTAGAAGCAGGTGCTGTGCTCTGCACAATTAAATAATTCTAAAGAGGCGAAGTTTTATGAAAAGATTTTTAACAGCTCTGCTGGCATGTCTTTTAGTGCTTTCAAGTGCTTTTACATGCTTTGCGGATGATGGAATTATAACAGTAAAAAATGCACAGTATGACGAAACAATCGGAGTGCTGAGCTTCACGATTGCAAACACAACCAAAACGGTGATTGCAGACTCTATGATTTCATTTAATTACAACGAAGATGAAATCAACATTGAAAACTATATGGGCGGAATTATGACAGGCGAAATCAAAGCCGGTGCGGAAAAAGCAGTAAAGGTTCCTATGACCGTTAAAAACTACGATGAAAACAATTTGCCCAAAATCGGTTTGGAATTTCAGTATATTGAAGAAATGGCGGGAGTTGACGCAACAGTTTCTCAGTCAATCAAAGCACAGACAATCGAAAATATTTTTCCTGAAAGTGTAACACCTCTTCAGGCTATAAAGAACTTTATAGATCAGACAGGCTTTGCAATGATTGCAAGCAACATTGCCGTTAACTGGAAAGTTATTGTAATGCTGCTTATCTCATTTGTTCTTATGTATCTTGCCATTGTTAAGAAGTTTGAGCCTCTTTTGCTCCTTCCTATCGCGTTTGGTATGCTTATTACAAATCTTCCCGGTGCTGAAATGTTCCATGAAGAATTGTTTGCAGACGGTCATATTCACTGGGACTTATTTACCGCAACAAATGCAGTATCAATAGGTCTTGTGGATATTTTGTACTTAGGTGTTAAGCTTGGAATTTATCCCTGCCTTATTTTCCTTGGCGTTGGTGCAATGACAGACTTTGAACCTTTAATCGCTAATCCGAAGAGCCTTCTTTTGGGTGCAGCAGCACAGCTTGGTATCTTCATTACATTTATTGCAGCAAGATATCTTGGATTTAACCCTGCAGAAGCAAGCTCAATCGGTATCATCGGCGGTGCCGACGGTCCTACAGCTATCTTTGTTACATCAAAGCTTGCTCCGCACCTTTTAGGACCTATCGCGGTTGCAGCATATTCATATATGGCGCTTGTTCCCGTAATTCAGCCGCCTATTATGAAGCTCTTAACAACAAAGGCTGAAAGACAGATTGTTATGAAGCCTCTCCGTAAGGTTTCAAAAACAGAAAAAATTCTGTTCCCAATCGTTGTTACAGTTTTCGTAACACTCTTAGTTCCTTCAGCAGGTCCTTTGGTTGCTTGCTTAATGCTTGGTAACCTTGCAAAAGAATGCGGCGTTGTTGACAGAATTGCTAAAACTGCTCAGAATGAGCTTATGAATATCGTAACAATTTTCCTTGGAATTTCAGTTGGTGCTACAGCTACTGCTGAAACCTTCCTTTCACTCGATACAATCAAGATTATTGTTATGGGTGTAGTTGCGTTTGGATTTGGTACTGCAGGCGGCGTACTCCTTGCTAAGTTTATGAACCTGTTCTTAAAGAACAAGATAAATCCGTTAATCGGTTCAGCAGGCGTATCGGCAGTTCCTATGGCAGCACGTGTTTCACAGACAGTCGGTCAGAAGGAAAACCCGAAAAACTTCCTTCTTATGCACGCTATGGGACCAAACGTTGCAGGTGTTATCGGTTCTGCTATCGCAGCAGGCGTGCTCATCGCATTATTCGGATAAGAAAGGACTTGGTTATAAATGTCAAAATTATTTATTACAGATACAATACTCCGTGATGCCCACCAGTCTCAGGCTGCTACAAGAATGAAGCTTGAAGATATGCTTCCTGCTTGTGAAATGCTTGACGATATCGGTTATTGGTCGTTGGAATGCTGGGGCGGTGCGACATTCGACGCTTGTATGAGATTTTTAAATGAAGACCCATGGGAAAGACTTCGTGCACTTAAAAAAGCTATGCCTAAAACAAAGCTTCAGATGCTTTTCCGCGGACAGAATATCTTAGGCTACAAGCACTACGCAGATGATGTTGTTGAAGCTTTCTGCAAAAAGTCAATTGAAAACGGTATTGACGTTGTAAGAGTTTTCGACGCATTGAATGACCCGAGAAACTTAGAGTCAGCAGTTAAATTTGTT
>CAZBJD010000054.1:0-9815 GCA_964492155.1 uncultured Eubacteriales bacterium | reverse complement strand
TCTGAAATTATTATCAAGGACGGCAGACACCCGGTAGTGGAAAATTCTTTAAAGAACAGTCTTTTTGTACCTAATGATACAACACTTGATTGCTCGGACAACCTGTTTTCTATTATAACAGGTCCGAATATGGCAGGTAAATCTACATATATGAGACAAATTGCGGTAATAGTAATACTTGCACAGATGGGAAGCTTTGTTCCTGCGTCTTTTGCAAAAATCGGTATTGTGGACAAGATTTTCACAAGAATAGGTGCATCTGACGATTTGTCATCAGGTCAGAGTACATTTATGGTTGAAATGAATGAAGTTGCAAATATTATAAATAATGCAACCGACAAGAGCCTGCTTATAATTGACGAAGTGGGCAGAGGTACCTCTACCTTTGACGGACTTTCAATTGCATGGGCGTTGGTTGAGTATATTGCAGATAAGAAAAAGCTTGGTGCAAGAACTCTTTTTGCAACTCATTACCACGAGCTTACCCAGCTTGAGGAAACTGTTAAAGGCGTTAAGAATTATTGCATTATTGCAAAAAAACGCGGCGACGATATTGTATTTTTGAGAAAAATTGTCCGCGGCGGTGCAGATGAAAGCTACGGCATTGAAGTTGCAAAGCTTGCAGGAGTATCTGATGATATTATCAAAAACGCAAAGAAAATTTTGGCATCTTTAGAGAGCGACGGCGAAAAACCCGCAACCTCAAAAAAAGCAGCAAAAGCAGAAGTGAAAGATGATGCACAGTTTAATTTCTTCGATGATGACCGTGCAGACTTTATAAAAGAAGTTTCAGAGATTGATATAAATGTTTTGTCGCCTATTGAGGCTATGAATAAACTGTTTGAACTTAAAAATAAAGCAGAAAAGATAATATAATCTGTTTGAAAGGAAATGTAAATGGGAAAAATTAACGTACTTGATATTGAAACTGTCAATAAAATTGCAGCGGGCGAAGTTGTTGAACGCCCAGCTTCTGTTGTCAAGGAATTGGTCGAAAATTCAATTGATGCGGGAGCGGATGCAATAACCATTGAAATCAAAAACGGCGGCATTTCCTTCATAAGAATTACAGATAACGGCTCGGGTATCGATAAAAGTGATGTTGAAACGGCTTTTTTGCCTCATTCAACAAGTAAAATCAAATCTATTGATGACCTTTACAAGCTATATACAATGGGATTCCGCGGTGAGGCACTTGCTTCTATTGCATCAGTTGCAAAGGTGGATGTTATTACAAAAGCAAAGGGTGAAATCGAGGGAACGGTGTTGTCTTTAGAGGGCGGAAAAATAGTTTCAAAATCCGAAACAGGTTGTCCGGACGGAACAACAATGGTCGTGAAAGAACTTTTTTACAATACTCCCGCAAGAATGAATTTTTTAAAAAAAGATGTTACCGAAGCGGCTCATATTGCAGAAACTGTTGACAGAATGATTTTGGGAAATCCCTGCATTTCTTTTAAATATATTAACGGCGGGAGAGAAATAAGATTTTCTTCAGGTAACGGCAGTATAAAAGATGCGGCAGCGTCGGTGTGGGGAAGGGAAATTGCAACATCATTGATTGATGTTGATTACGAGCTTGACGGTGTGCGTGTTTACGGTGCGGTTGGTATGCCTTATGCTTCGAGGCAGAACAGAGGTATGCAGAATTTTTACGTAAACGGCAGATGGGTTAGGTCAAAAACCATTTGCTATGCTGCAGAAAATGCATACAGAACCATGCTTATGACGGGGAAATTTCCGATACTTATTTTAAATGTGGAAATAGACAGTGCATTGGTTGATGTTAATGTTCATCCGTCTAAGCTTGAAATTAAATTTTCTGATGAAAGAAAAATTCACGATGCGGTATCATGGGCAGTTCAGAATGCAATTTTTAATTCGCAAAAAGAAAAAGAGGTTTCCTGTAAAAAGCCTGAACCTGCATCTATAGAACCTGTAATTGAAAATTCTAAGGCGGAACCTGTACCGAAAGCACAACCGTTTGTGTTTAATAAAAATAACTTTGTTTCAAAAGAAACAAAAATTGAAGATTTCTTTTCAAAAGATGTAATAGATGCTTTTAAAAATGAAGAAAAACAGGAAATTCCGCAGAATGTTACATTTGAAGAAGTGTCTGCGCTTTCAGAGCCTGAAAGTATACCTTTATCTGTCAGTCGGGAGCCGTTGGCAAAAGTGTGCGGGCAGGTGTTTGATACATATATTATTGCAGAGCAGGGTGATAAAATGCTTTTAATTGACCAGCATGCAGCCCATGAGCGAATAAGATATGAACAACTGAAAAATTCACGTGAAGAAATTTCACAGGTGCTTATGTTTCCTGAAACTTTTTCAATGCAGCCTGCAGACAGTGAACTTTTGATGTCAAACCTCGAAATCTTTGAAAAACTGGGATTTGAAATAGAAGAATTCGGAATAAACACGTTTGCAGTAAGAAGAGCACCGGGAGCCATCGAAGCAACTCAATCAGAAGAAACAATATTTGAAGTTATTGAACTTTTAAAGCAATCTAAAGACCCGATGGAGATATATGACAGAGCAATGTTTTCTGTTGCGTGCAAGGGTGCAATCAAAGCAAATAAACATTTAAGTATACAGGAAATGCAAACGCTTGTTGATACAGTTTTTGCAGATGATAAAATAAGAACCTGCCCTCATGGCAGACCTATCATAATTTCATTTGATAAAAAATTTATTGAAAAGGAATTTAAACGAATTGTTTAATAATAACAAAAAAATCCCTTTGATAGTTATTTTCGGACCTACTGCTTCGGGTAAAAGCGATTTGGCGGTTAAAGTCTCAAAAGCAATCGACGGAGAAGTTGTAACTGCGGATTCGATGCAGGTTTATAAACGAATGGACATAGGTACTGCAAAACCGTCAAAGGATGAAATGGAAGGTATTTTGCATCATATGATTGATGTTGCGGAGCCAACCGAAAACTATTCTCTTGCAAGATATATTGATGAAGCATATGAAGCAATAAAAAAGGTTTGGGAGAGAGGTAAAATTCCCGTACTTGCAGGCGGAACGGGACTTTATATCGATACTTTAATAAACGGTACTGTTTTGTCTGAAACAAATTCAGATCCTGATTACAGAGAAAGTCTTTTAAAGCTTGCAAAAGAAAAAGGGAATGAATATGTTCACAACCTTTTAAAAGAAGTAGACTTAAAGTCAGCGGAAGCCGTTCATCCGAATAATGTCAAACGTGTTATCAGAGCTTTGGAGTTTTATAAAACATCGGGCATCCGTCAAAGCGAGCACATAGAAAAGGCAGAAAGAGCCGATTCTCCGTACAAAACATTTAAATTTGGAATTTCAACGGAGCGTGAGGCTCTTTACGAAAGAATAAATAAACGTGTTGACAAAATGCTGGAGTATGGGTTGGTTGCCGAAGTTGAAAGCCTGAAAGCCGACGGTATTGACGAAAGGTATACTTCAATGCAGGCAATAGGTTATAAAGAAGTTTTGGCTTATTTAAACGGCGGTCTAACCTATGATGAAATGACGGAATTGCTGAAAAAAGCTACAAGGAATTATGCCAAAAGACAAAACACGTGGTTCAAAAGAGAACAAAATACGACATGGGTTGACCCACAGGATAAAAAAATTATTGAAATATTCAAAAAAACTATGGAATTATACTGAGTTGTATAGTATAATTAACTTATTAAGGATTGGTGCTACAGGATGAAATTTCCATATAAAACAGCCATTATAGTGCTTTTTTGTGTGTGCCTGTTTCTTGGAATATACAGTGCCTATGATAAAATATTCGGCGGTGTGAAGAAACAGATAGCTGTACTGGGAACAATTGAAGATATAATTGAAACCGATGGATATATTATGCGCGATGAGCTTGTTATTGCAGATAATTCCGGTATGGTAATTGAAAGTATGGTTTCAGACGGAGAAAGGGTTTCAAAGGGGCAGCAGGTTGCATCCGGCTACAGTGCATCGGTAGATGCAGAAACAAAAGCACAGCTCAAAAATCTTAATGAGAGAATTATAAGTCTTGAGAAAAGTGCAGCACAAAATAAAATTATCGGAAACGACAGCGTTAAAAGCGAGGCGCTTGTTAAATCTAAAATATCGGATATTATAAGATATGCGCATTTGGGACAAGCTCTTGAACTTTCCGAAATAAAATCGGAGCTTGAAACTGTAATAGATGAAAAGCTGGCAGATGATAAAAGTGAAAGCGTTTTAGAAAATTTAAAAAATCAGAAAAAAGAGCTTGAAGACGGGATAGCAGGTGAAAAGAGTGCACTTTATGCTCCCGAATCAGGAATGTATTTTTCTTTTTTAGACGGCGGCGAGCAGATACTTTTGCCGGATAAAATTCCTTCAATGACAGTGCAGGATTATAATAGCATCGCTAAATCGGCTTTTGATGAGAAAATATATACAGGTGCTAAAATTGCACGTGATTTTAAGTGGTATTATGTTACTGTGATGGAAACAAAAAAAACAATGGCACTTAAAGAGGGAATGAACTTAAAATTAAGGTTCACTGAAAACAGCGATAAAGAAGCAAAGGCTGAGGTTTACTATATTTCAGACGATGACGGCGGCAAGTCTGTTGTTGCATTTGAAGTTTACAGCTATAATGATTATGCTTATACAAACAGGTCGGCAAGGGTGAGCGTTATAGTAAGCAGTGCCACAGGACTGAAATTTTTGAAAGATGCCGTAAGAGTTGAAGATTCTGTCACAGGCGTCTATGTTGTTGATGATTCTGTCGCAAAATTCAGGCAGGTGGAAATACTTGGAACTGATGAAAAATATGTGGTTGTAAAAAACGGGATAACCGATTACAGAAGCGTTTCGCTTTATGACGAAATTGTTGTAAAAGGCGACGTTGAGAATAATAAAATTGTTAAATGAAAGATTAGAGGTGTATATAATGGATTTTATGAACAAAATGCTCGGATTTATCGGACTTGACCAAGAGGAAGAGGAGGAAGAAGAATTTTTACTGGATAACGAACCCAAGCTTCCGGAAAGGAAAAGCAATGTAAGCCTTGTTCAGCATGCAAAAAAAGGAAAAATAGTTGATATTCACGCTACTACACAGTTTCAGGTTGTGGTTATGCATGCACAGAAATTTGATGATGTGATGGATATTGCCGATCATTTGAAATCTAAAAAACCCGTAGTTGTTAATATGGAACAGACAGATCCTGATATGATAAGAAGAATGATTGATTTTATCAGCGGTGTTGTTTATGCTATTGACGGCGGAATTCAGAAGATTTCAAAGGTGATACTGCTTGTTACACCATATAATGTTGAAATTACAGGTGATTTGCAGGATGAATTAAGATCAAAGGGTTTGTTTCCCTGGGAATAATACTTTGCGGAGGAATTAAAATTGGAAAACATAATTGCAAGAACAGTTGTCATTTTATCCCAAGTTGTTGAATACTTGATTTTGATAAGACTTATTCTGCAGATACTTAACCTGCCGTATAATAAGTTTGTAAACTTTATATATTCGGTAACAGAGCCGATTTTAGGTCCTGCCAGAGAACTTTTGAACAAAATTTTCAAAAGACAGCTTATGGTGGATTTCTCACCTATTCTTGTCTGGTGCATTATGGATTATATAATAGTACCTGTTGTTTTGAAACTTGTATATTACATTTTTTAGTTAAAGAAAGTGAGTTGTGGAATATGATTACACCCGTAGATATTCAGAATAAAGAATTTTCCAAAAAGATGTCGGGATACGACAGAGCTGCAGTAGATGAATTTATGATGGATGTGGCTGAAGCATACGAAAAGCTTTACAGAGAAAATATTGATTTGAAGGACAAGCTTTCAAATCTTAATGACTCTTTGAAAAAATATATCGCAATGGAAGATGCTATGCAAAACACCTTAATGTTTGCACAAAATACTGCTGATGATGTTAAAAAGAGTGCAACAGAAAAGGCTGAAATTATGATTAAAGAAGCAGAACTTAAAGCAAAAGAACTCGCAGCTGAGGCACAAAGTAAAACTGCAGAGCAGGAAAGGAAGCTTGAAGCACTGAAAACAGAGATAAATATTTATAAAACCAAATTTGAATCTTTGTTGTCTGCTCAGAAAGCACTTATTGACGAAATGTTTGATGCGTGAAGGGCGTAAAATGATAAACATAATATATATGGTTTTGTTTGTCCTTTTAGACAGACTTACAAAACATCTTGCGGTCAAGTATCTGATGCCGATTGGTTCGGCAGTGGTGCTTGACGGCATTTTTAATCTTACATATGTTGAAAATAAAGGTATAGCTTTCGGACTTTTTCAGGGTATGAACCATATTGTAGTGCCGCTTAATATCATTATTGTTTTATTCTGCGGGTATTTTTTGTTCAGAGCAATAAAAAAGAAAAGAAAATTGCTTGCACTTGCGTTAAGCCTTGTGATTTCGGGAGCTGTAGGCAATATTATTGATAAAATATGCTATGGGTATGTAGTTGATTTTATGGAATTCGGATTTATTGATTTTCCGGTATTTAATCTGGCAGATGTTTTTGTTTGTGCGGGTGCAGTGTTGACTGCCGGTTTGATTTTGTTTACAAAAGACGGTGATGTATTTGGTTTTGATAAGTGATTTATCAGGGGAAAGACTTGATAAGTTTTTGTCGCATAAAATTGATAAAACACGCTCTTTTGTGCAGGGTATTATAGCAGACGGATTGGTTTTGGTGAACGGAAAACCTGAGAAACCAAGCTATAGTGTAAAAGCGGGCGACGAAATAGAGTATGCTTTGCCCGAAATCAGAGTTTTAGATGCCTGCCCTCAGGATATTCCTATTGATATCGTGTATGAAGATAATGATGTTCTGGTAGTGAATAAAGAAGCGGGGATGGTTGTGCACCCGGCTCCCGGGAATCCTGACAATACGTTGGTAAATGCAGTTATGAAGCATTGCGAAGGAAAGCTTTCAGGTATTAATTCGGTGATACGCCCGGGTATTGTCCACAGAATAGACAAAGATACATCGGGTCTTTTGGTTATTGCTAAAAATGACGAAGCACATCTTGCTTTGTCGGAGCAGTTTAAAGTTCATTCAATGACAAGAGTATATACTGCTATTGTAAACGGCAGATTTAAAGAAAATTCGGGAACTGTGAATGCACCTATCGGTCGTCATCCCGTTAATCGTAAAAAGATGGCGGTTACCGATAAAAATTCCAAGGAAGCAGTCACTCATTTCGAGGTCTTGGAAGAATTTGATAAATACAGTCTTGTTAAATGCAGACTGGAAACAGGCAGAACTCATCAGATAAGAGTTCATATGTCATATATCGGTCATCCTCTTTTGGGGGATATTGTGTACGGAGATAAAAATAAAATGGGGTTGGAAGGACAGATGCTTCATGCAGGTGTTTTGGGATTTAACCATCCGATAACAGGAGAGTATCTGGAATTTGAAAGCAATCCGCCCGAAAAATTTATGAAGGTTTTGGATGCTTTAAGGAAATCAGCCTTATAAGGAGAAATTATGGAAATTGTTGTTCTTGACAGAAATACTGTTACACTTGAAGATATAGATTTTTCACCGCTTGAAAAAATCGGCGGTGTTAAATATTATAACGTTTTGCCGAAGACAGAATTGCCCTGCGTTTTAAAAGATGCCGAATATGTTATTTGCAACAAGGCGATTTTTGATAAAGAATTAATAAATTTATGTCAAAATTTAAAGTATATCGGCTTGTTTGCAACAGGCTTTAATAACGTGGATTTAAAAACGGCAAACGAAAGAAATATCACAGTTTGCAACGCTCCCGACTATTCAACCGAGTCTGTTGTTCAGCACGTTTTTGCACTTTTGCTGAATTTGGCGGGAAGCATAGGGAAGTATGACAGATTTACGGAAAACGGCGGCTGGATTAAAAGTCCTACATTTTCGTTTTTTCAATTTCCCATTACAGAGCTTTACGGAAAGACTCTTGGTGTAATTGGTTTTGGTGCAATCGGCAAGAGAGTTTCTGAAATTGCAAAAGCTTTCGGAATGAAAGTTGTTGTGTATACAAGAACAGTTCCGCCAAAAAATGATTTTGAGTTTGTTTCAAAGGAAGAATTGTTTAAAAGAGCAGATTTTATAAGTCTTAACTGCCCTTTGAATGAGGGAACAAAAGAAATTGTAAACAAAGATACGTTGTCGCTTATGAAGAAGTCGGCGTATATTATTAATACTGCTCGCGGCGGTGTTGTAAATCAGGATGATTTGGCAGATGCTTTAAATTCAGGAAAAATTGCAGGAGCTGCTTTGGATGTGCTTGAAACAGAGCCGATGCTTGAATCAAATCCGCTTTACAAAGCCAAAAATTGTATTATTACGCCGCATACCGCATGGGCGTCTAAAGAGGCAAGACAAAGAGTTGTAGACCTTGCGGCTTTGAATTTAAAAGCTTATTTAAACGGAAATCCCCAAAATGTTGTTAATGATAAAGTATAATCCGAGGTGTAAACTGTGGAAATTTTATTCAAAATTTTTATAAAGGATAAAGACAATATCAAAGACCAGAGCGTGAGAAACAGTTACGGCGTGTTTGGCGGAGCTGTGGGAATTATTTTAAATATAATTTTATTTGCGGCAAAGCTTTTTGCAGGACTTATTACGGGTTCTGTCGGCATTGCGGCAGATGCACTTAATAATCTTTCCGATGCAGGCTCGTCAATTATTACTCTGATTGGTTTTAAGATGTCGGGCAGGCCCGCCGATTATGACCATCCTTTCGGGCATGGCAGAGGGGAGTACATAAGCGGACTTTTTGTTGCATTTTTAATTCTTTTGATGGGGGTAGAGCTTGCCAAGACCTCTGTCGGTAAAATTTTCAATCCCATAGCTGTGGATTTTAAACTTGTTTCGATAATAATTCTTGTACTTTCAATAGCATTAAAACTGTGGATGTATTTCTTTAATATGAAAATAGCAAAGAAAATTGACTCAACATCAATGACAGCTACTGCCAAAGATTCTCTCAGCGATACTCTTTCAACAAGTGCAGTTTTGGCAGGTGTTTTGATTTCAAAATATTTTGAAATTAATCTTGACGGATATATCGGACTTTTAATGTCTGTGATTATTCTTTATACCGGCTATAAAACCATTAAAGAGGCAATTTCACCGCTTCTTGGAGTCGCTCCCGATAAAGAGCTGGTGGAAGAAATTGAAAAAACAGTTACCGATTGCGATGATATTATAGGTATGCACGACCTTATTATTCATAATTACGGTCCAACACGCTTTATGATGAGCGTTCACGCAGAAGTTCCCTCAGATTGCGATATATTGAAAATTCACGATAAAATTGATTTGGTGGAAAAACAACTTTCGGAAAAATTCGGATGTGACGCAGTAATCCATTTAGACCCTATTGAAACAAATAACGAGGTTATAACCAAAACAAAGAAAATTGTCGAAAATATTGTGTCGGAAATTGATGTAAGACTTTCTATACACGATTTTCGTATGGTTACGGGCGATACCCATACAAATGTTATTTTTGATGTTGTAATTCCGTTTGATGTTACACTCTCAGACAGATTTGTAACAGACATTTTAAAACAAAAGATTTCAGAATTCAATAATTCATATTTTGCAGTAATACACGTAGACAGAGCGTATTATAATTAGATAAGAAAATTCGTACTGTAACAGCAGGAAAAATGGGATGTCTGTGTATAAATATCAAAATTTCAGGGGTGGATGTGAGCATCCGCCCGTTTTCTTTATGCAAAAAAAAGAAGAACCCCAAAAGGATTCTTCTTTTATGGTGAGCCATCGGAGAATCGAACTCCGGACACCGTGAT